>JAZUEV010000339.1:0-3576 GCA_045640345.1 Treponema sp. | reverse complement strand
TGCAATTTTTAGAGGTTTCCCCAAATTCAACTATCGTTTTTCCCTTTGTCAGGTTCTTTATTTGCTGAGAAAAGTCATCCCCTTCCGCCTTCCAGATTTCACCTGTGGCAAAAACATCGGTGGAATATTCCTCATTGAGATTCGAGATATGGAAATTTGGAAGAAGCCTCTTTATGGCGTCGTAAAAATTATAGTCGGAGGAAAACATGAAGGAAGATTTTTCCACCAGCTCCTCAGTTTGGCAGATTTCCAGAACGGATTTAACGCAGCCACCATAGGCATGGACCAATCCACCTGTCCCCAAAAGTGTTCCACCAAAATAACGGGTGACTGTGACCAAAATGTTTGTGACGCCGCTCCCCTTAAGAACATCAAGCATGGGTCGTCCCGCAGTTCCGGAAGGTTCACCGTCATCGCTCATGCCACAGGTTTCAGCCTTTGGACCAAGGACAAAACAATGGCACACATGGGTGGCATCTGGGTATCGCAACTTTTGCTGGTGGATTTTATCCTTTGCCTCAGCCTGGGTTCTTACTGTAAACGCCTCCGCAATGAATCTGGAATTCTTTATGACTGTTTCGCAGTTTGCATCCTGAATTAAAACTTTCATTGCAGATTCCCCGAAGAGGATTCAACATCTTTGTTTTCCGTATCCAGATCCATATCATCAGATTTTTTTGATTCATTTGACTCATCAATATTATTGTCCATTTGCTCGGATTCTGGATTGGTGTTTCCATCAAGCCCGGACTCTTTTTCTGTGGACGACTGTTCAATTGCTTCAGTAGATGCAGGGACAGTGGATGGATCAACATATTCAGACTTATGGACTTCCAGAACCCCGGTCATGGAATAAAAATAGACTGGAATCGCCATGCCCACCCTCACAATGACTTTCAACTGGGCGATAAAAAAGGCGAACGAAAGTATATTAAAAAACAGTGCAGCAAAAATCGATTCAGCATTGTACGGAACAATCCTATTTACGAAAGCTATCACCACAAGGAAAACCAAGTCCATACCGGCAGACAAAATCACGAAACCTGCAAAGTGGAAGAAATTCTTGAACAGAAGTTTCACGCTTATGCCCATGGCCTGCAGGATTTTTAGATCAGGCCTACGATAAAGGACGAGCCACAAAAAAACAAAAGGAATACGGACAAGATAAACGACTCCCCCAACAACCATGATAAATTTCCCAAGCAGAACCAGAAAATCTTCCAAGGAGGTGTCCGTAAATTTCTCCAAGTCCACCAAGCCAAGACTGTAGAATACTTTCCAAGTGACAATTCCTGCCACCACTCCCACCATAAAATTGAGGACGGAAAGCAAAAGAGCCGAGCAAAAGATTTTTCCACTTCCATTCCTGAAACCGCTAAAGAGATTTCCAATAGTAGTTGGTGTCCTTTCCACATACTTTGAGAACATTACCTGCTTGCCATAATCGATGACCAAATCCAAAGCGCTTATAAAAATCATAAAGGCGCATGAAAAAATCATCACCCCCATGCTTATGGAACCATTCATGGCAGACGGCACAACAGGGGATGCAGGTAAAGCATAAAGGAAAGTCCGAATCAAAGAACAAAGAAGAATCATGAACATGGCCTTTCCACCGCTAAGCCTAAGGCATTGGTTCAGAATCATCTTCATAATCTTGTAGTCAGGTTTCAGAGTGTTTATCTTTTCCATTTATTTATCCCGGCACCTAAAAAAATCAAAGATGCCTTGCCAGTTTAAAGTCCTGAAATCCCAAGACCTTAAACATCGCATTTTTTAATTTGTCTCCAAAATCACAATTCTTAGAGATTTCCATTCAAATTCAGTTCGCCGCTTTTGACGACCTCCACCGTTTCTGTTTCCATGGATGAAAGTCGAATTCCTTGGGCCTTGTGTCCCTTTTCCTCAAAGTCGCTGGACCTGAAAACCTCTTCCTTGATTTTCGCCCTTGCCTTTTTGACATAGTGCAATGTGAATTCAAAATCCTCCCTGGTGTCCACATGAAGGACCTCACAATTTTCAGGAGCAAGCATGTAATCCCTGTTCATAATCCAGCTGGGGATACGGCACTTCTTTATGTAGCAGTACTTGGTCTTTGTGTCCCTGTATATCACTGTGAACAAAACCTTGCTGATTATATCCTTCTCTGCGTAGTTGCAGTACCACATGCCAGCGTCAACGAAAAGTCTGTCAGGAACATCGCACACAGTATAGATTCCAGACTTTCGCAAAACAAAAATCCTGTCGAACCTTGTGACCTTCAAAATCTCCTGTCCACCAAAGACAGCTGTTCCAAGATAGCCCTTGTTGCCGTCGTAGCGAAGAGGAATGTCCCTTTTGACAATGGCCTTTGCATCAACAGTGGAGAATTTTTCGATGCTTGTTTTTCTGACCAGATCCTCAGGATTGAATTTGGCAAGCATGGCGTCAATGAATTCAATGGCACAGTCTGTCAAATGCTTAAGACGTTTCGCTATTTCCTTGAGACGGGCGTTGATTGCTGTGACCTGGTCCCGGTTCTTGTTGATGTCGAACAAGGAGATACGTCGGATAGGAATCTTCAAAAGGGAATCCACATCCTCGTCGGTCACTTCACGGAGAAGCTCCTTTTTGAAAGGCTTGAAACCGTTTTTCACAGCGTTGACCACATCTTCGGCGGTCTTCATGGTCTCGATTTTCTTGTAGATTCTTTCCTCGATGAAAATCCTTTCCAAAGTTCTGGCGTGGAGCTCATCAGTAAGCTTGCCCCTTTCAAATTCAAGTTCGTCCTTGATAATCTGGGTCAACTTTTTTGCATAGTACTTGATGATTTCAGTGGCGCTCATGGTCACAGGCATGTTGTCCTTAATCACAAGCATCTGGCAGCTGATAGATTTTTCACAGTCGGTGAAAGCATACAGAGCCTTCTCCACATCCTTCGCATAGACCCCTCGTGGAAGCTTGATTTCAATCTGACAATGGTCCGTCGTAAAGTCGTCGATGGAACTGATCTTCAGTTTTCCACTCTTGTATGCGTTTTCGATGGAATTCATCAAACTTTCGGAGGTTGAATCCACAGGCAACTCGGTGATGACGATTTTCTTTTCATCGCTCATGTCGAACTTGGCTCGGGTAATAAGTTTTCCGTTTCCGTCGTTGTAGTTGGACACATCAATCAATCCACCGGTGGGCAGATCGGGATAGATTTCAAAACTTTCACCCCTTAAAGCCTTTTTTTCTGCCTCCAGAACTTCCTTTATATTATATGGAAGAATCTTGGTGCTCATACCAACGGCGATTCCTTCCGCACCGATAATCAATGCCACAGGAATCTTTGCACGGAAAACCACAGGCTCTTCGTTTCGACCGTCATAGCTAGGTACATAGTGGGTGATGTTTGGATTATAAAGAAAGTCCTTTGCCAAAGGATTAACACGGCACTCAATGTAACGGGGAGCGGACGCTTCGTCACCGGTGTACATGTTTCCAAAGTTTCCCTGCCTGTCGATGAACACACCTTTGTTCGCAAGCACAACCAATGCTCCACCAATGGATGCGTCTCCGTGGGGATGATACTTCATGCAGTCGCCCACAACC
>JAZUEV010000338.1:0-10449 GCA_045640345.1 Treponema sp. | reverse complement strand
GATAGCACAATGACCGATTAACCATAGCGATGACACTTGCTGGGGGTGGGTTGGCGATAACATGATGTCTGATTAACTATAGCAACAATACTCATAGGGGGCAAAGTTGCATCATTTCGATTGAAAAAAAAACTCGCTAAAACAGCCACAACTATCTTTCCTAACAGACTTGAACAAAGCGAAATAAAAAATCCCAAGAAATTCAAAAACGATGACAATTGACATCTCGAATGAATCCCCTGGGACCTTATGCATCTCTAAAAATTAAAACTTTCAGAGATTACATTTATTATTTGTTGTCAGCATGGACACTTTTGATTCACAACACAAAATGTCCAAGCACTTTACTTTCTAACCTTCTCCAAGCGAGCCAAAGCCTTTTTATCAGCCTCTTCTGCTGCACTTCTAAGTTTATCAGTAACTGTGCTGATGTTGTTTACCATATACAATGGCTGGAGTGTTGCATCCAAACAGTCTCTCCACAATGCGCTTTCTGGATCAACAGTGTTACGCTTCAAAGTTGCCATGGAGATTGGGATGTGGACATACTTGTCGTGAACCAATCCAATAACAATCTTTGTTTTTCCTGCCATTGCTGCGTGAACTGCATTGTTTCCAAGTCTTTCACAGTAGATTGAATCGCTAGCTGTTGTAACTGCTGCACGAACTTCATAACTTGGATCAATATACTTCAAGTTGATAGGAACATTCTTTTCCTTGAAATATGCAGTGATTTCATCCTTGATAAATGTTCCAATATCAGCAAGTTTCTTGTTTCCAGATGCGTCAGTCTGGTTGGTTGCAGCCAAAAGATCCTGTCCAGCACCTTCAGCCACAACAATAACAGCATGTCCTCTTTCCTTCAAACGATTTTCCAAGTGAGCAAGGAATCCGTTTGGTCCATCCATATCAAAAGGAACTTCTGGAATCAAACAGAAATTTGCTTCATGGCTAGCGATTGCGGCAGCTGTTGCAATAAATCCAGATTCACGACCCATAAGTTTTACCAAACCAATACCATTGATCTGGGACTTTGCTTCCATGTGAACAGAGTTAACTGCCTTTGTAGCCTGCTGAACTGCTGTTTCAAAACCGAATGAGCGATCAATAAACTGAAGGTCATTGTCAACAGTCTTTGGAACACCAACCACGGCAATCTTCAATCCACGGCGTTCAACTTCATTGGCGATATCCAAAGCACCACGCTGGGTTCCGTCACCACCGATGATAAACATAACGTTGATGTTCAATCTTTCGATAGAATCAACGATATCAGTTGTTCTGTCTCCACCACCACGAGATGTTCCAAGGAATGAACCACCAATCTTGTGGAGTGTTTCAACAACATCAGGATTCAGGTCGATTGTATCATAACCTTCTTCCTTGAAAAATCCATTGTATCCAAACTGGATTCCCTTGATTCTGCGAACACCATAACGGTTCCACAAACATCTAACAATTGCACGGGTAACATCGTTCAAACCTGGACACAATCCACCACAAGTACAAATACCTGCTGTAACATGCTCAGGATTAAAGTAAATCTTTTCACGAGGACCAGCTTTTTCCATCAGATTACTGGCATCTGTTGAATCGGCTTTGTCATCAGCAAAAACGTTCACCAAGTTGCGAACAAATGATGTATCCTTCACATAGGTTGCACGATAATTTCCATGCTCCCTTGAAAGCTCGATTGGAGAAGGAACAGTGCATTCTCCTAAACTATCTACAGAAAAATCATATTTAATCTGACTCATTAGAGAACCCCTTTGACTATAAATCATTCAATAATAACCGATTAAGCCTAAAAAATCAAGGGCATCTTCAAAAATCATTTGGGCACCTCCAAAAATTACAATTTTTATAGCCCTCATCTGCTTACCCATTTGAATAAAACTGCATAAAATGTTAGACTTTTCATAATTAAGCGTTATTTTGGGAAAAAGGGAGATTTTTATGCGCTTTGTTAGTACACGAAACAGCAAGGATTCAGTAAGTTTTAAAGAAGCTCTTCTTAGGTGTATTCCTAACGACGGTGGGCTTTATGTCCCATGCGACACCGAGAATTTGAGAAAATGGATTTTATATGCCGACGAAAACACATCTTTTGCCAACCTTGCGGGAACTTTAACCAGTGGTCTCATAAACAAGGAATTCAGCCCTATCATCTGCGAAACAATTGCCACCCAGGCTTTTCCATTTGAACCACATGTCAAAAAACTTGACAAAAATCTTTATGTACTGGAACTTTTTCATGGACCGACTGGAGATTTTAAAGATTTTGGAACTTCATATCTGACAGCGGCTTTGGAAACGATCCTTCGATATGACAGCGAAAAATCAATTCTAATTGGAGCAACAAATGGACCTTTGGGTGCTTGTCTTGGACCTGCCCTAAGAGGAAAAGAACTTCTGAAAGCCGTCATGCTCTATCCAAAAGGAAAAATCATAGGACTGGACGAAAGTGATTTGGCTTGGAATGGTGGAAATATTTATCCAATTGAAGTCGATGGAACAATCGCAGACTGTCGCAATATTATAAGGAAGATTTTTGCAAATCCAGAAATGGTTAAAAAATATCATCTGACTTTGGCAAACACTTCAAACATCGGTCGCCTTTTGCCGCAATCATTCTTCTATACCTTCGCCTTTACGAGAATCAAAAAGGAAGTTGAGGGAGCCATCTATTATTCAATGGTCACAGGAAATTATGGAAATCTGATTTCTGGACTTTATAGTTGGCAACTGGCTCTTCCTGTAAATGGATTTATTCTTCCTACCAACAGCAATCTAAAATTGGATGCCCATGGTGATGTGGAAGTTTTGGACAGTTTTGTCCCTATCGAAGAGAGAGCACCTGCTGATCCAGCCGACCCCTCAAATCTTGAGAGAATGGAAAATTTGTTCAAAGAAAACGCATTGATGTTGAGAAGTTTTGTCTATCCTGCTGATGTTCCGCCAAAAGAAATAGACAAGGCATGCAAAGAACTTTTTGTCAAATACAAGTATTTTGCTGATTCAGAAACAAGTGCGGCTTATGCTGCGGCAAAACTCAGAACCGATATTGCTGATGATGATTCCGCGGTTGTGTTGATTGCTAGAAATTCTCCATTGAAAGATGAAGCTTTTGTACGTCACAACATTGGAGAACTTCCTCCACTTCCGATGAATGTTGAAAAAAGCCAAAGACAGATTGAAATTGCAAGACCTGTCATAAATCCTGACAACATGGATTATATTACAACGGTCCTGAATTCATTGAACCTGCAAAGGATTTTCTAATTTTCACCAAATTCATAGGATGATTATAATATGGAAGAAATTGAAACCAGCGAGGAAATAATTGACTACACACCTTTCCAGGAGATTTTTTTTGAAAAAGTCAGGGAAGGTGAAGATTATCAACACTTTTTAAAAATTGCGTCCCAGATTGACTGCTCCATACTTCGAAGCATTTTAAGTTCAGCGGAGATTCCAACCTATGTGGAAGGGGAAAACACCAACGGCATCTATGGAGGTGGAGCAAATCTTT
The DNA here is from genome assembly GCA_045640345.1 of Treponema sp. Classification (GTDB taxonomy): domain Bacteria; phylum Spirochaetota; class Spirochaetia; order Treponematales; family Treponemataceae; genus Treponema_D. The sequence continues at coordinate 6,917 of JAZUEV010000338.1, read as the reverse complement.
TGAACAATCTTTTTAGCATAAGGCTTTACATTTTGACAAAAGATTATGATGAAGCACTTTTGATTGTGACCGATTTTATAAAAAACAAAGTAGAAAGACTTGCAGAAAATGGTGACGATAAACCTTACATGAAAATTTTGGAAGTGCTGGCCGCCCCATACAACATTTCTAGCAAGCAAGATTTACTAGGAATAACAATCATGAAGAAAAAACAACCACAGGAAAAAAAATCCTGGTGGGACAGATTTTGGAACGGCTAACAGAGCGAATATCGGTTTTAAACTTTTTCTGCAGGACAAACATAGCTCGTGCAAAAAATTTGTCCATTGATTATAAGAGGTTTCGACAGGCTCAACCACCACGCAATTTTGCTATCACCAACCAAGCCTTGAACAAGTGTCATCGCTATAATCAATGGGACATCATGCTATTACCAACCAAGTTTTTTACTTGATTCCATTTGTAAAAAATTTAATCAATGGTTTCGATTTTTCTGAAATCCTTTTTATGTTGCAATGTAAAAAAAATAGTTAGATTTTTCGAAGACCTGTGACAGTTTTTATGATTTATGTTATAAACTGCACTTGAAATTTAAACTCCACATTCGCCCAAATAAAAAAAGTGCTACGCACCTTAATAAAAATGCGTAGCACTATTGTCAGTCAATAACGATAAGTTTTATTTGTCCACTTCCTTCAGGGCAGCCTTTTTTACCTTGGACTTTTTTGTTGTTTTTTCATCCTCGGTGGATTTTGTTGACTCATCTTTTTTTGCGGCAGATTTTTTTGTCACACGCTTTTTGGTCACTGACTTTTTTTCCTGGACCAATGGTTCAAGGAATTTATCGCAGCGATATTCAGCTCCATCCTTTGCGGCAACCAAAAGTTTGTACAGACGCTTGACCTGTTCCTTCTGATTTCTTGGACTATACATTGTGACAGCAGTGAAAGCATACCACAAAGATGAATCCATTTTTTCTTTGTTGAACCAGCGAACATTGTTGTAATCGTTGGCTCCGGTCAGAAGATATGAATCAGGTCCTTCAACCAAGGCTCTGGCTATTGCTTCCGTAGATTTTACAAAACCTGTTGCCCCGAAATTCATGTCACGAATCTTCATCATCAAGAACAAACTCTTGAACGTGTTGCGGATTCCTTCACCCTTGATTTCTGCTTTGGACAAAAGTTCCGTAAGTTTTCGGTCATAGCCCCACTTCATACAATTTTCTTTTCCAGCACTGGACACCATGGCAAATGCACAAAGAATCTCAGCAGAGTTTTCATAATCCATAAGTCCATCGTAAATAGCATTGTCCTGGTCTGACTTCATTGGAGAATCGGAAAGTCTATAGTGGGTTCCACCAGATGCGGCAGAAGAATCAGCAGACACTCCCTGGGCGGCAGACATAGCAGATGCAAGATATTCCACCTGATTGCAGAAAGCCTGGAACCGTTTTGCTGGACTCAATTCGGCGGACTTCTTTGTTACCCTAGTCTCTTTTTGATTTTCAACAGTCTTTTTCTTGGCAAGCTTAACACCTTTGACTTCGGACTTTTCCTTTGCCAACAGTTTTTCAGCTTCCAAAAGTTCCATCGCCTTTGCCGCAAATTCAGATTCCAACTTGTAGTAATCCATGGCGGCATCTTCCACTTCTTCAAAAATATCTTTCAACTTTGGCTGTTCGATATCATTTGCCTTCAAAACTGCTACAGGAGTAAAGAGATTCTTGAGTTTTTCAAAAAGTTCAGGTGTGACAAATTTTTCCAAGGCTGCGTACAAATCTTTGTACATATATTCCTGCCAAGCCACATCCAAATCTTCCACGCCTGCTCCATTCAACAGCTCGTTCAGTTTTGCATACTTTCCGTCAGCTCCATCTTCCACCTGCTGAACATCCAAGTAAACCTGATATTCAAATCCGTTCAAAGAAACAAACATTCCGTTTTCAATAATGTCATCGCTGGAACGAACAAACCAAAGTCCAGACTTGTGCTCACGGAAAATCATAAAGTGGTTCTTGCCTTTTGTAAGACCCATGCCCTCAGCCAAAGACCTGCTCATCATCTTGATGTCTTTTTCACCAGAACCAATCTTCTGTGCATATTCACAAGACTGACGAATCCAACCGGCTGCTGAATCATACTTGTTATTATAGAAGACAATTGTTCGCTCGTTTCCTGCACTGTTGGAATAGGCAAACACATTTTCGTTCACGCTACCCTGATTCCAGACATCATAGAACAAGAAATTTTCCACACCAGAGAAAAGATAACGCTTGTGCATCAATGGGAAGATGTCGTGGTTGTGTCTATCAATGAGCCACTCATCTGGATTTTCGTCCTTGTATGCACGGGTATATTCCATACCATACTTTTCTTCGTAGCCTTCAATCTGTCCATGACCAAACATTGGAAGACCAGGCATTGTAATCATCAAAGTACAGACACCAAAATATTTGTCGCCCTTTCCAAACTGAGCCACAGCGGTTTCCTCGTCAGGGTTGTTCATAAAGTTGACAAATCGCTTCAGAACCTGTGGGTCAAACTTGATGGTGTTCTTAACGGTATCACGATATTTCTGGTTTTCTTCCTTTTTGAGCATATTCATAAAGGCAGAATTATAGACACGGTGCATTCCCAAAGTTCGGGTAAAATATCCTTCCATCATCCAGAACGCTTCGGCAAGCAAAAGAGTGTCAGGCATTTCCTGGGCACAACGGTCCACAACTTCACGCCAGAATTCATTTGGAATTGCATCCTCAAACTGGGTTGTGGTCATTGAATAACGGCTTCTTGTTGCAATATCTCCTCCATGTCCTGGCTCTGGATACCACAAACGACGGATGTGCTTTTTTGCCAAAACCATGGCCGCATCAAAACGGATGATTGGAAAATTTGCTGCAACCTTCATAATCTGCTGCATGACTGCTTCTCGTGCCACAGGATTCAAGAAATCAATCTGGGCTGTATCGTTCCAAGGCATACCGGTTCCATCATTTCCGTGGTAGATATAAGTCACATCTCCAGTCTGATTATCAACACGCTTGAAACAAACGGCACAGTCGCTTTTGCTGTAATAATGGTCCTCAAGATAAAGGGACACACGACCGTCCTGGCTTAGATTTTCTCCAGTGAATGTGTACTGCGGGAACGGACAATCCTTTGTGGTGATAAACAAATCCGGATGCTCGATGACCCATTTTCCATCCATACCTGTGTGATTTGGAACCATATCGGAAGCAAGACGGATTCCCCTGACCCAACAACGACGGCGAAGATTATCCAATGCATCCCATCCACCAAGGTTCCATGCAATCTCGTAGTCCAAAAGTGAATAAGCTGATGCGGCTGCTTCTGGGTTTCCATTTATCTGCTTGATTCTTCGGCTGGCATAAGAACGTTCCCACAAACCAATGAGCCAAAGCCCCGTAAATCCCTGGTCGCGAAGCCTATCCAATTCTTCATCTGGAATCTGGTCAAGTCTGGTGATTTCTCGGTTGTACCGCTTGCTCAACTGGAACAACCAAACAAGAACAGTCTTTGCCATCAAAACAACCTTTGGCATCCATTCACGGTCGGGACTGAATCTTTCGTATTCCTTCATCAGATTTTCATAAGAATATGGAGCCATGTCAGGTGAACCACCGTTTGTTGGAACCCAAGCAGCTTTTTCTTCCTCACTGATTGTGTCAATTCCTTCCAACATTCGGCGCAACCATTCACCAAGGTACCGTCCCCAATTGGAACGGATATAATCCAGCTGTCCCTTGAGAGATGTTGGAGACGCAATCACAGGTTCCTTCAGCATGTCGATTAGATTGTTGTTTTTTGGACCAAACACAGGCTGTGTCATAAAATATGCCTTAATCTGATTCCAAACTTTTGTGTAATTTGGATTGGTTGAAAGCACAGTGTCGTCAAACAAAATCTGGAACTGATGGAAAGCAGGATTCTCGTTTGCCAAGTGAAGCATAATCATTTCTTCCAAAACCTGCTCACGGTTGGACCTTTGCAATCCAGTAAATTCCTCATAGCCCGACTGCATTAAAAAATCAGAATTGGTAAGTTTTTTCTGATAGACTGCCACAGGTGGGAATGTATCCATGAACTGGGTCAGCAAATCATCAATGGCGGATTTTCCAAAATAAGTATCCAAATCCGACAAAAGAATTTCAAAAGACTTTGGTGCTTTCTCTTTACGGAAAAGTGCACAGACAAAATGGAAGATTTCATCAATAAGTCCCATGGCATTCAAATTTCCAGCGGACACCTGTTTTTCTTCCTCGCCACGATTCTTGAACAGCTCATTCAGTTTTACCTGAAATTTCTGTACCGCTTTAAAGTCAGCAAAAATTGCATTACCTGTGGAACTGTAAAGGGTGCTGTCAAATTGACAAAGGTCCCTAACTTTTTTACTAATGTGAAACTCGTTGTAAGAAATATTCACTTTATCCTCCATATTAAAACCCAAAGTCCTTGTGGATTTCGGAAATCTTTTTTATTTTTGCGGAAAGACTTTCGTTTTTCAAAAGTTCTTCCAGCGGTGTGTTCAGTCTATAGGTCCAGTTTTTTTCATTCACAGTCCCCGGCACATTGATTCTTTCATCGCAAGGGTTTGGAGCATAAAAACTTTCTTCCATATATAAATAGTCCTGCAGTGGATTTATGAACCAATCTGAACTGGTCCTTGCAGCCGCCGACAAAACAAATTCAGCGGCATCCGGATTCAAATCACAGTTAGGGTCAATTGCTGATGGACAACCATTTTTATAGGCTGCATCAAAAAATCCATAGACGGACTGTTTTTCTTCGTTCCACCATTGGCGAAGGGTCGGACTGTCGTGGACGGAAACAGATGTCACACTCAAATCAGGATAAGTGTTGAATTCTTCATAAGGTTGATTGTCCCTATCCCAGAATCTTGTCCAACGAACCACCCTCAGTGCCATGATTTTTAGATTCTCCAAAGTCTTCTGCATTCCAGGCAAATTGATTCCCAAATCTTCTCCACAGGGTTGCATTTTTGTGGATGATAAAATTGGAGCCAATACAGCAGGACCATTTCCAATCCAAATCTCTTCGTCCTTTTCTTTCAGCGCATCAAATTCATCTTCAAGAATCTGTTTTTCGACCTCATCCAAAGTCGCCCATGCACTGGAGTTTTTATAAGCCCAAGTCGGTATGTACTGGCCTTCCTCAATCTCCAAGAGACAACGGTCCAACCATTTTTTTTGGAAAAGACTGTGCAGTTGAGAATTTTTTGTTTCATCGTCGCACAAAGGTGTTCCCAAAATAACAGAGTCGCTGGTGATATCTTCCTTGAATTTCCAAAGCTCCTGGTCATCAATCCTGTAGCACAATTTTTCAAGAATTTCAGTGGCAGATTCCCTATCACCTGTAATTGATTCAACAAGTTCAGTTTGGATATGAGGTTTGGACAACCATTCCAGACGCTCTTCAGAAAATCCACAGTCCTCCAGAATCTTTTTTTCCATTGTTGAAAAATTATCTGCATGACCCAAGGCGGCAGTGTTTTCTTCTTCAGGATAGACCCACATTCTAAAAAATCCAATCACATGGTCCAATCTAAATGCCGAAAAAAATTTGGATGCATAATTCAGGCGGGTCTTCCACCAAGAAAAATTGTCCTCACCCATGGCAGACCATTTGTAGGACGGGAATCCCCATCTTTGTCCAGTTGGATTTTCAAAATCAGGAGGAGAACCAACCCTTGTATGCTGATCAAAAAATTCAGGCCAAGCCCAACAAGCCACACTGTCTTCATTAATGAGGATTGGAATATCGCCTTTTAAAATCAGTCCCTTTTGACGAATATAATTTGCCGCATCCAAAAACTGTTCATAGGCACGCATTTGGCACCAAATAAAAAAGTTATGACTCTCCCTCAAGGCACGATTGTTCCATCGAAGCTCAATTTGGGTTCTGGTCATGTTTTTTTTACTTTCGTCCCAATCTTTCCAGGATGCCTGACCGTAAGCGTCTTTCAAATCTTTGTAGACTGCATAATGGACGACCCAAGGATTATCGTAGGTGAACTTCTGCATATCCAGTTGAAGTTTTGAAGCATAAGCCACATCCGCTTGATTTTTTTGAAGGGATTTTGAATTGATTTTCTTCAATATATATGCATACAAAAGATGGAGAAGTTCAATTTTTCCACTGTTGATTTTGGTATAATCAAATCGATTTCCACTTTGGTTTTGATTTATAAAATCCTTGTAGGCTGTCGCAAAAGCTCGGTTATGTTTTTTTGCATCGGCAAATTCAGGTAACGCTTCCAGACGGATAAACATAGGATGAAGGGCATAAGCAGACACAGCCGAATAAGGGGATGACTGAGAACCAGTGTCATTGACCGGCAAAAGTTGAATTATTTCTATACCACTTTTTTCACAAAAGTCCGCGAAAGGCTTAAGAGACAAAAAATCTCCCACAGTTGGACAGTCCTCCGAATAAAGCGCCCCAAGAGGGACAACAACACCTGTTTTCCTTTCCATTACCCGACCTTCTTTTGCCCCTTTTTACAAACCAAACCACAAAAAATTTGCGGACCACAAAAATTGAAAGTCTCTCATTGGATTTTTTGTTGCCGTCAACGATTTTCTGATAGTCAACTGTTTTTTAGTAAAAACCGTCTAGAAGCAAACCAATTTTTTAGAGACAAACCTTTCCTTTTATTATAACACAGTTTAGAAAAAACAAAAGAAATTTTTATAGAAAATAAGTGATTTTTTGATTTAAGATTGATTTAAGATATTTTTTATTTTTTTATAAAAATTTTCCTCTTTTGTACTTGACATTTTTCCTCATAAATTATACTTTATATTAAACACGACGCGGGGTAGAGCAGTTGGAAGCTCGTCGGGCTCATAACCCGGAGGCCGCAGGTTCGAGTCC
>JAZUEV010000337.1:0-7089 GCA_045640345.1 Treponema sp. | reverse complement strand
TATTTTCCATAACAGTATTTTATTTCATATAACGATATTTTTAAGTGCACAAGATTTGTGATTTGGTTATAATGAAAGCATGAAGATTTCAAGGAAAATTATTCTAGGCATTTTTTTTATATTGCAAACGGCGGTCGGGCTTTGGGCGGAAGATGACTTACAAAATCTTTTGACCGGATATCTGTCCAACAATCTTGAACTAAAAAAACTTTCCAGCCAGATGCAAAAGACGTTGATGGAAAACCAGATCTCAAATCTGTCACGGGAGTTCAGCTTCAACATTTCAACCGGGACCATCACATTCTCAACTGGAGATGACTGGAGCATAAGATTTTCCCCTTCTGCCAATTTTGTCATTCCACAAACAAAAAAACTTGGCATATCCGTATCCTCTTCCCTGCTTTTTGACAACAAGGACGAAACAGGAACTTTTTCAAATTCATCCATCAAGTTGAGCATGGACATTATTTCAAACCAACCCAAGAATCTGGAGATAAACAATCTTAAGTCGCAAAGAAAAATCTTGGAGGCGCAACGGAATTTGCAAAACGGATTTGTGTCCGCAGAAAAAAAATTTTACGAGACCCTGAAATCCCTTTACGAAATGTCTTCCAAAATTATTTCCCTTGAGAAAAACCTTTACGACCATCAGCTGACGTTGGAGACTTTAAAATCACAGGGGTACACAAGTTCCTCCACAAAATACAAGACGGCGCAAATGAATGTGCTGAACGACCAACATGAATTTGATTCCCAAAAAAAGGCCATGGAGAGGGAGGTCAAGATTTTTTGTGTCCAATGCAATGTGGATTATGATTTTGAAAATCCATCCGATTTTTTGCCAAGAGAAATTCCTTGCGTGGATCCAATTTCCGTGGAAGATTATGATTCAAAGGACTATACAAAAATTGAAAGCGCCAAATGGAATCAATACATAAACAATTTGGAACGACAGATGGATGAAAAAATTTCGTTGAAGGCCAACGCTGGATTTACTTTCGGGAACGAAAAAACAAAATCACACACCGTCGATTTGGGGTCGGACTTTACATGGAACGACACTGGATTAAAAATTTCAGCGGGAGCAAATCTACCTGTGGGAGCCGATTCCTTTACCCCTGTCTTTACCCTTGGACTTTCGGTTGACCCCAACGCCATCAAGACTGCGAAAATAAACAACCAGATTTCCGACTTGGATATTGAGATGGAGGGGATCGAGATAAGAAATGCCGAGACCGCCTACCAAACTTCATCCGTCACCCAGAAATCGACTTTGGAAAATATTTTGTGGGAAAAAAAATCCTGCCAGGAATCTTTCGATATGTATTCAGGCCTTGAATCGGACATGGCCAAATATTATCGTCAAGGATACATCAGTCTTACGGAATATAAAAACAGTCAGGTCAACAAAGAAAATTTTAGAATCAAGATGCTGGTGAACAATCTGAACATGATTATCTACAACGATGAAACCAGATTGCTGTTTGTCAGGGACCAGGAATTCCAGGAAAAAAACTTTCCAGAAATTTCCCCAAAAAAATAAGGACATCCCTAAAATGTGCAATTTTTAGAGGTTTCCAAAACAAGCGCATAGGAGGATAAAAATAGATATGCCAAAGGATTCAGGGAAAGATAGAAAATCAAAAAAGAAAATGCCAAAGGTTTTAAAAATATTCTTGATTTTGATGGCCGTCTCCGCATTGATTGTCCTGGGATTGTCTGTCGCAAGAAAGATAATTGAAAAAAACAAAACGGACAACACAGTCTACAGAGCGATGAACGAGGTTTATGAAAACGTCATAGAAATTTCAGGAGTCGTTTTGGCAGCCCAGTCACAAACTTTGCAGGCACTTTCGGCGGGAACGGTAACAGAGGTTTTCGTAAAGCAAGGGGATGTGGTAAAAAAAGGGGACGTGATTCTTCAGATGGATGACTCCAGCGAAAAATACAGTCTGGCGAAACATGACTACGAAACCCAGACCGTAAGAATAACAGGATCCGCCAGGGAATATCAGTTGATGCTGACACAAAGAGAATCCCTGTTGCAAAAGATAAACGAAAGAAAAGTCACCGCCACATTCGACGGAATCATTGCGGATATCCAGGTTTCTGTGGGAGATTTTTTGGAGGCAAAGGACAAGGTCGGAACATTGGTTGACAAGTCCTATCTGACTGCCGACGTGGAGATTGCGGAAACAGATGTAAGCAAACTTGCTGTGGGACAGACAGTCGATTTTAAATTCTCCGCCAGCAAGGAGACCGTCAAAGGTTATGTCACGGGTTGGCCGGCCATTGGAACTGTTACAAGCCGTGGAGCAACTGTTGTTACAGCGAAATTGAGAATCGATGAATACCCTCCAGAGATTTTGCCAAACTATTCTTTTTCAGGAAAAATCAAAATATCTCCGGACGAAGAATATGTGATCGTATCTCGCTATGCAATCGGTCGTGACGACAAGCAAGCTTTTGTAGTTCTCGCGCAAGGGGATGAAAAAATAAATGTAAAGGTCGTCCCCTACGACAAAGAATATGTCAGAGTTGAAAGCGGCTTGAAAGGTGGAGAAATTTTGAAAGCCCAATCGTCTCCTGCCGCATCAGGTACTCAAAGAAGAAACAACATGGGTGGAGGCATGTCAGGTGGAGCAAGCAGGACAAGTGGTAGCGGATTTGGTGCAGGCGGTCCGCCTCCAATGAGATAGAATAGATAGGAAGTCTCTGATAAATTCAATTTCTAGTGATGCCCTAATCGCTGTCCTTGGAGATTTCCTCTGCAAAAAAATTGAAGGTGGAATTTGTATGGCTGAATCTGTCATAACTTTGGAAAATGTAAAGCGAATCTACTTCATGGGGGAGAACCAGGTATTTGCATTGCGTGGAGTTTCCTTCGATATTTCACAGGGAGAATTTGTTACAATCATGGGACCATCCGGCTCGGGAAAATCCACATGCATGAATATGATTGGATGCCTGGACAGACCGTCGGAAGGAATTGTGAAAATCAATGGAAGAGAAACCGCATTGATGAATGAAAAAGAATTGGCCGTCCTTAGAAATCGGACAGTCGGATTTGTTTTTCAGCAATACTTTCTTTTGCCTTCCATGACTGTCCTGGAAAATGTTATGCTTCCCCTCAGATATGCGGGAGTCGATAAAAAAGATAGACGAGGACTTGCAGAACTTGCTTTGGAAAAAGTCGGGCTTACAGAAAGAATGAACCATCATCCCTACGAACTTTCAGGTGGACAAAAACAAAGGGTGGCCATAGCACGCGCCACTGTCACAAAACCAAAAATCATTTTGGCGGACGAACCCACTGGAGCGTTGGACAGTAAAACAAGTCGAGCCGTAATGGACCTTTTCTGGGAAATCAACGGAAGCGGGACAACAGTTGTTATCGTCACCCACGACCCAAGAGTTGGAGCCAGTTCCAAGCGATGCATAAAAATTTTGGACGGACTGATTCAGGAGGACATAACTCAGGAGCCACAGAATTTTACGAACAATGGGGAGGATAAAGATGCTTGAGGATTTTTTCAACGCCCTTCAGAATTTCAAGAGAAACAAGACCAGGACTTTTTTATCTCTCCTTGGAATAATCATCGGAGTGGCATCGGTCATCGTAATTATGAGCATGGGTCAAAGTTCTACTCAACAAATCCAGGATACATTCGGCTCATCAGGCTTGGACATGGTAAGCATATCCCAAGGTTTTATGTCCAGACGAAATCAATCATCATCCCTTCAGTTCACAGAATCCTTTCGTGAAAATATGTTTGGACAAGTACCGGGCATAAAAAAAATTTGGTACAAAAACTCTGTCTCAGGAACAATTTCCTATGGAGAAACCAGCGCATCATCTTCATTGACGGCAGTGGAAACCGATTATCTACAGAGCTATGGACTGTCATTGGCATCGGGAAACTATTTTTCAGTGACAGACAATGTCATGGGGAATCAAAAAATCATTTTGGGAAGCTCCATCGCGGAATCACTTTTTCCCAACGGCGACGGTCTTGAAAAAAATATAATCATCGTAATCGATTCAGTGGTTTTCAATTTTCAGGTGATCGGTATTTTAAAGGAGCAGAATTCCGGCATGGAAAACAGTTCCAACGGTTGCTACATCACAAGAGGATTTTACAGCAAAAAGATTGTACCCAATTCAAACGCATCCAATATAATGGTGCAATCGGTTACAAAGGACAAGGCCAGCGACTTGGTCACATCCCTTACCCAATATTGCAATGAACTTGTAGGTCGAGAGGGAGCTGTTTCTGTGACATCCATGCAGACAATGATCGACCAGATGAGCGAAATCACAAACACCATGTCCGTCATGCTTGCTGCCATTGCCGCCATTTCTTTGCTGGTGGGTGGAATCGGGATTATGAATATCATGATCGTGACGGTCACTGAAAGGAAGCAGGAAATAGGTATCAGGAAAGCGTTAGGGGCAAGTCCATCTGTCATCCGTCAACAGTTTTTGATTGAATCCGCCGCCATAACAATCATGGGAGGAACAATCGGAATCATCTTGGGCATAGGAATAAGTTTTGCTGTGGAATACGTCAGGTCCCTATCCTATGTGGTCAGCATCAACGCCTGCGTCATTTCTTTTGTATTCTCGGTCTTGGTAGGAATCTTTTTTGGTTTCAGTCCAGCATCAAGAGCGGCGAAACTTGACCCAGTCGTGGCATTGTCAGGAGAGTAAGTTTTAAGGCGAATTTCAAGGAATATGGGAAACCTCTAGTGTAGATGCTGAAATAAATTCAGCATGACAGAACTTCTACGACATCACCTGACATTTTTTTTATACTTTTTCAGTAAACACTGATTCCCGACACTCATTTCGACCAGGCGACTGGTTACCGACAGTCATTTCGACCAAGCGACTGGTTACCGACAGTCATTCCGACCAAGCGACTGGTTACCGACAGCCATTTCGACCAAGCGACTGGTTACCGACAGTCATTTCGACCAAGCGACTGGTTACCGACAGTCATTCCGACCAAGCGACTGGTTACCGACAGTCATTCCGACCAAGCGACTGGTTACCGACAGTCATTTCGACCAAGCGAAGCGCGTGCAGAAATCCCAGAAACGACCATCGTTTTAAGATTTATTCATTTCGCCTAATCATCTTCTTCCTTTCGAAATGTTTTTAACTTGACATTCACCCTGTTAATATAGATGAACATCGAAAAAAAAATTTTGCAAAAGTAAAAATCGGTGTTATACTGAAAAAGATTTATTTTCATCCTTGCCGAAAAGTTTTTTCTTGGATGGAGAAGATTATGGGCATCCCTAAAGATTGAAATTCTCAGGGACTCCATTACCAATCGAGACTGCTGAGAAAGTCCTGAAATTGTCATTTCGAGCGAAGCCTGCACTAAGTCTGTCGAATGTGCCGAGAAATATATAATTTGTTATATCACACTGACTTATAGATTTCTCCACTGCGGTCGAGGTGGCAAAAATGATACTTTTTCAGTGATCTCCTACCAATCAGGAGGTTTTACATGACCATAAAAAAATTAGGCATCACCCTAGCCCTTTTGTCATCCATAGCAATGACTTTTTTTTCTTGCAAAAATGATGTGGATGAAGCACCCTATCAACAGGAGATTGACCTTGAAATCGAATCAAATGATTTGGACAGTTGGGAAAAATTCATCAAACTGGATGCATCAAAATTTCTTGAAATGGTGTCGGGAGATTTCATCACATTTACAATAGAAGAAAGTGAAAGTCCTGCTGAATATTTCCAGATTCAGTTCAGCGATTCAGAGTTTAATAATTTTGGTGAGCCATTGAATATTGAAAAAATTCCCACCAAATTCGAGTTCCACCCAACAGATGAAAATCTTGCGAAAATGAAATCTGGTGGTCTCATCGTAAAAGGATATGGAATCAAAATCACCAAGGCAGTAATCACCACAACCGCATCACTTTTGACCGACAAAAAAGCCACTCCCAACGCAAAAAGACTTTTCGCCTATATGAACCAGGTTTATGGAGAAAAAGTCATAACGGGGCAGATGGAAAACGCATGGAACAACGATTTTAACCAACTGCAGCAGGTCTACGACAAAACAGGAAAATATCCAGCCCTCATGGGATTTGATTTTATGAACTACACAGGTCTTAGTTACGATCCAGGCGACCAATTGCAGCAGACTTCAAGGGCAATAAATTTTTGGAACGGAAAGGACTACAATGGCAAAAAGATTTCAGACAATCACGGAATCGTTTCATTCTGTTGGCACTGGTTCGATCCACTCCACAAGGATTTTTCATTCAAGCCAGATGAAATTTCATTCAGGATTCCCTACGACACAGATAAAAATGAATGGAAAACCGAAAGCGATGAATACAAAGCGTTGATTTCAGACATGGATGTCATAGCGGTAGGACTTTCTAAACTTCAGGACGCTGGTGTTCCCGTCATCTGGAGACCTTTGCACGAAGGAGCCGGAAACGTTGGCCGCTGGGGAGGAAATGGAACAGCCTGGTTCTGGTGGGGTGCCGGAAATTCCACGGATGAAAAATCCATGACCGATGAAGACATCTGCTCCGAATGTTACATCGCACTTTGGAAACTCATGTACAAATATTTTACCGAAGAAAAGAATCTTCACAACCTTATCTGGATGTGGAATGGACAGCATGAAAAATTCTATCCCGGATCAAAATATGTTGACATGATTGGTGATGACATTTATGACCTGCACCAGGGAGTGAACATAGAAGCTAATGAGCGTGTCAAGACTGCCAGCGGAGTTGATTGGTTCAAAAAATTCCATGCGGTGGATAAATCAAAAATGATGGCCCTTAGCGAATGTGGTGCGATTCCAAAGATGGAGGACCTTAAAAAGGACAAAGCCATGTGGTCATTTTTTATGGTCTGGAACGATAGCACAAAGGAGTCAAACGATGAGAATTTCTGGAATGGACAAGTCATAAATCCCGATTCCCACAAAAAAGAGGTCTATGGAAGCGACATTGCCATCACGCTGGATGAACTTCCCGATTTGACCAAATAAAAAGATTCTGCCATCATAACCTAAAGTCCCCAAGGCTACTGAAGAT
>JAZUEV010000336.1:0-5719 GCA_045640345.1 Treponema sp. | reverse complement strand
GCTTGGCCTCCGACTTTGATTGGATAGAAACTGATGACTCTCAATATTATGAATATGGTAAGCTTAGAGAGTCTTTTGCAAATGCGTTGTTTGAATCAGGCATTCTTAAGTCAGAAACAAAACAACAAACATATAAAGAAGGAAAAAAAGTAGAAGTTGAACAAAATCGATATGAAAGAAATCCACAGGCTCGACAAGATTGTATAAATTTTTATGGTAAAGCATGCATGGTTTGTGGATTTGATTTCGAAAAGATATATGGGGAAATTGGTAAAGGATTCATCCATGTTCATCACATAAAAGAAATATCATCAATTGGCAAAGAATATGTTGTAGATCCGATAAAAGATTTGAGACCTGTATGTCCTAATTGTCATGCAATGCTTCATCAAAAGAAACCAGCCTTTACAATCGAGGAATTAAAAGAGATTTTAAATAGAAGTTAGTATTCTGTTTCCTAAAGTTTTTCTTTCATCATCAGTCTACAAAAATCTGAAAATATGTGATATAATGAATTGAAGTTATCTTTTTATTTTTGGAGAAAAGATTTTGAAAGAGTTAATGATTGGTAACAAAGCTGTTGCACGAGGAATGTATGAAGCTGGTGTGGCAGTAATTTCTAGCTATCCAGGAACTCCAAGTACGGAGATTACCGAGGAAGCTGTTAAATACGATGAGATTTATTGCGAATGGGCACCAAACGAAAAAGTTGCTCTTGAGGCGGCACATGGAGCAAGTTTGGCTGGTAAAAGAGCGGCTTGTTGTATGAAGCATGTTGGATTGAATGTGGCGGCGGATCCATTGTTCAGCATTTCATACATCGGTGTGGATGCTGGATTGGTGATTTGTGTTTGCGACGATCCAGGAATGCACTCATCACAAAATGAGCAGGACAGTCGTCATTATGCCATCGCATCAAAAGTCCCAATGCTTGAACCATCCGATTCTGAAGAGGCCCGTCTTTTTACCAAACAGGCTTTTGAACTCAGCGAAAAATTCCACACACCAGTTTTTATCAAAATGTGCATGCGTGTGTGCCATTCCCAGAGCATTGTAAATCCTGAACCAAGAGTTGAGCGTGAACCGATTCCTTATGTGAAAGACCAGAGTCGTGTTATGCTCCCAGCCCAAGCCAGAAAAGCTCATGTAAAAGTCGAACAGCGTACAAAAGATTTAATCAATTTTGCTGAAACTTCACCGTTGAATAAAATCGACGACGGCTCTGATAAATCAATTGGTTTTATCACTTCGTCCACAAGCTATCAGTATGTGAAAGAAGTTTTTGGTGACAAGCATCCGGTTTTGAAAATTGGAATGATTCATCCAATGCCAGAAAAAAAGATTATTGATTTTGCATCATCAGTTCAGCGTGTGATTGTAGTTGAAGAACTGGATCCAATCATCGAAAATCATTGCAAAGTTTTGGGACTGAAAGTTGAAGGAAAAAATCTGTTCCCAATCGTCGGTGAATTTTCTCAGGCAATTGTTCGTCAAGCTTTGGGATTGGAAGAAAAAAAATCTGTTTCCCTTGAAGATACAATTCCACCTCGTCCACCGGTTATGTGTGCTGGTTGTCCTCATCGTGGATTATTCTACACTCTTGCAAAAAATAAGTGCAATGTTTATGGCGACATCGGTTGCTACACCCTTGGTTCTTTTGCTCCACTGAATGCCATGGATTTGAATGTGTGTATGGGAGCGTCCCTTTCTGGAATGCACGGATTTAATAAAGCTCGTGGCGATGAATATTCTCACAAATTGGTTGGCGTGATTGGGGATTCAACTTTTGTTCACTCTGGAATGACTGGGCTTGCTGATATTGTCTACAACAATTCCGCATCAACTGTTATTATTTTGGATAACTCAATCACTGGAATGACAGGCCATCAGCAAAACCCAACGACAGGTTACAACATCAAAGGTGATCCTGCTGCAAAAATTAATCTGGAAGCATTGTGTCGTGCCATGGGAGTAAATCGTGTTAGAGTTGTTGATCCTTATGATTTGGCAGAAACCGACAAAGCAGTAAAAGAAGAATTGGCAGCGGACGAACCATCAGTAATCATCACTCGCAGACCATGTGCACTTTTGAAATCAGTAAAAAGATTGCCACCCCTCAAAGTTAACAGCGACAAATGTACCGGTTGCAAATCTTGTATGAAAATCGGATGCCCAGCAATTTCAGTGCGACCAATTGAAGCTGGTTCAAAAAAATCTTTGGCACAGATTGATTCAACCCAGTGCGTCGGTTGTGGAGTTTGTACCCAGATGTGTCACTTTGGAGCTTTGGAGAAATAAATGGAAACACAGAATATAATGATTGTGGGAGTCGGTGGACAAGGCTCCCTTTTGGCAAGTAAAGTTTTGGGACATCTTTTGTTGAGTCAGAACTATGATGTAAAAGTCAGCGAGGTTCACGGAATGAGTCAGCGTGGTGGGTCGGTTGTGACTTATGTTCGATTTGGTGAAAAAGTGAATTCTCCAATCATCGAAAAAGGCGAAGCCGATGTGATTGTGAGTTTTGAACTTTTGGAATCTGCACGCTGGTTGTCTTATTTGAAAATCGGTGGAAAAGTTGTGACCAATACCCAAAGAATCGATCCAATGCCGGTGATTACAGGTGGAGCAACTTATCCAGAAAATCTTGTGGAAAAAATGAAATCCAAAGGTGCCACAGTTGATGCCATGGATTGTTTGAACTTAGCAGAAAAAGCTGGATCTTCAAAAGCGGTGAACATTGTTCTGCTTGGTCGTCTTTCAAAATATTTTGACATTCCAGAAGATGCTTGGATAAAAAGTCTGGAAGATTGTGTCCCGGCAAAATTCCTTGAGCTGAACAAAAAAGCTTTTGACCTTGGACGCAACAGTTAATTTTAGTCCACACAAACCTCATTGACTGAATCAAGTTGATGGGGTTTCATTTTTGGTATTTTGTACATCAAATTGACCAAAATTTTCTAGAGATGCCCTAAATGCACACAAAAAAAGGAACGTAATTATGAAATTTAGAAATGACAAAAATGGAAATCAGATTTCGCAACTTGGTTATGGCTGCATGAGATTTTCAAAAAAAGGTGCTGCAATTGATTTTGAAAAAGCAGAATCGGAAGTTCTTGAGGCTTACAAAAATGGTGTAAATTATTTTGACACAGCCTATGTCTATCCAGGAAGCGAGGAATGTCTTGGAAAAATTTTGGCCAAAAATAATATCCGTGAAAAAGTTTACATCGCTACAAAGTTGCCTCAATATTTGACCAGATCCATGGCTTCTATTGAAAAAACTTTTGCAGAAGAATTGAACCGTCTCCAGACCAATTATATTGATTATTATTTGATGCACATGTTCACCGACATTTCCGAATGGGAAACTTTAAAATCTCTTGGCATTGAAGATTGGATTAAAGAAAAAAAAGAAAAAGGTATAATCAAAAACATCGGATTTTCTTATCACGGAGAAACACAAGCCTTTTTGAAAATCCTTGACGCATACGATTGGGACTTTTGTCAGATTCAATACAATTATCTGGACGAACACACTCAAGCAGGAAAAACAGGTTTGCAAGCTGCGGCAAAAAAAGGAATCCCCGTTATAATTATGGAACCTTTGCGTGGCGGAAAATTGGTGAATATTCCAGAGTCTGCAAAAAAACTTTTGTCCGAATCAGAAAAGAAATATACAGCTCCGGAACTTGGTCTAAGATGGTTGTGGAATCAAAAGGAAGTCACCTGCGTTTTGTCCGGAATGAACTCAATGGAAATGGTTCAGGAAAATATCCGCATTGCCAGCGACACTGATGTTGATTCCTTTGACGAAAATGATTTTGCCTTGGTTGATCAGGTGAAGAAAATCATCAAGGAAAAAGAAAAAGTCGGATGCACCGGTTGTCGATATTGCATGCCTTGTCCAAAAGGTGTGGACATTCCTGGAAACTTTTATTATTACAATCTGATGTACATTGACAAAAAAATGTCAGCCAGATTTGAGTTTGCACAAAACATGGGCATGAGAGAACCATCTGGTTTTGCTTCCCAATGTGTCGGTTGTGGATTGTGTGAAAAACATTGTCCACAAAAATTACCGATTAGAGATTTATTGAAAGAAGCTGATAAAAATCTCCGACCTGCATATTTTAAACTAGCATTGAAGATTGCAAAAAAGTTTTTGCACCGCTAAAAAGAGTCTTGCCTGCCATTTTTTTTGGTGGGCAAGTTTGTTTATCAGATAGTATCTACTGAAAAAGTAAAAGTTGTAGCATTTGTTTTTTTACTGCAAAAATTAAAAAATAATCATAATTTTCCAAAAAGTCGCATTTTCTGCGACCAAATTTATTTCAAGAAAAATATAATAAATTAAATGAACGAATATTTTATACTAACACATTCGTTTATTGGACGACTATTAAATTTGCAATTTTAAGAATGTCTTATTTATCAATGAAATGGGAGGTTGAAATGACAATTGGATTTTTTGGTGGAAAATTTATTCCTTTTCATAAAGGACATTTATTTTGTGTAGATTTTGCATCGAAAATTTGCGACAAGGTTTATGTCCTTTTGTTCGACAGCAATGATAATCAGCATTTGAAGCATGGAACAAAAATTGACAATCTGCTTACTTTGGAATCGAGAATTGAGCAAATAAAAAATGCGATTTCCAAATATCAAAATGTTGAATTTAAATTTATTGATACAGCCCAATGTGTGAAGGAGGATGGAACTGAAGACTGGGACAAAGAAACTCCACTTGTGATTGAAGCAGTTGGAAATGATTTTAAATATGTGTTCACATCGGAACCAAGCTACGACCCTTATTTTAAAAGAGCATATCCTTGGGCGACACATATTGTGGTTGATGAAAAAAGAATTCACGTTCCAATTTCTGGAACAAAAGTTAGAGCAATGAATATGGAGGAAGCGTTAAAATGGTTGGCGTAAAAAATTTAAAAGCATCATTAAAAGATTTAAAATGGTATGAGTGGCTCATGGCTGCAATAATGGTTGTAATCGCAAGTATTTCGGTTTACAATGGATTTACTGATCCTAACAGTAAAAATCCCGGTTGGTTGACCATAATTAATTTTATCTCTGCTGTCTGTGGAATTTTTTGTGTTTTTTTAACTGCAAAGGCAAGCATCAGCAATTTTATTTTTGCATGTGTAAATACGATTGTCTATATTGTTTATCTTGGCTATTGGCACATTTGGGGAACGTTTGCTCTTGAACTTTTTTTCTATCTTCCAATAAATTATATTTCATGGTTTATTTGGGCAAAGCATAGAGATAAAAAAGATGATCATCTTACAAGGTCAAAAAAACTTCCGTGGTATATTGATATTGCGGTCGTTGCTGGTGTTGTGATTTTTGCAATAATTTCTCATGCTGTTTTGGTGAAATTAAATGGAACTGTTCCTTGGCTTGATTCATTTACTCTTGCGATTGGAATTGTGGCGGTCATTCTTGAAATGTTCCGTTATCGTGAGCAATATGTTCTTTGGATTGTTTCTGATATAATTGCAGTTGCAATGTACATTCAACATTTTGATGCAGTGTATTTGACGAAAAAAAGTATTTATCTGATTGTGGCAATTATTGGTCTTTACAATTGGATAAAACTGAATAAAAATCGTAATGCGGAAAATGAATAAATAAAATTTATCAGGCATCTTTAAAAATTCGGACGATATGAAATTGAAATCATCCGTGATACTTTTTTAGAGAT
>JAZUEV010000335.1:0-4410 GCA_045640345.1 Treponema sp. | reverse complement strand
CCGACAACCTTCATCATCTGGTTGACTTCTGAACCTCGTCTATAAAGGGAACGAGCATATTCAACGAAGCTTGGCTTAATGACGGACTGGTACTTTGACCATGAATCCAATGGATCGATGGCTGGATAGCGGCGAGCGTCTGAACGTTCACGGCTAAGTCCATGGAATGCTCCAACAACCTTCAATGTTGCCTGGGTAACTGGTTCTTCAAAGTTACCACCAGCAGGGGAAACTGTTCCACCGATTGTTACGGATCCCATTTCACCGCTGCGAAGCTTTACGATACCGGCTCTTTCATAGAAGGATGCGATTGTTGATTCAAGATATGCTGGGAATGCTTCTTCACCAGGAATTTCCTCCAAGCGTCCAGACATTTCACGCATAGCCTGAGCCCAACGGGATGTGGAATCAGCAAGCAACAGAACATGCAATCCCATCTGTCTGTAATATTCAGCCAAGGTCACTCCAGTGTAAACGGATGCTTCACGGGATGCGACAGGCATGGAAGATGTATTACAGATGATGATCGTTCTTTCCATGAGGGACTTTCCTGTTCTTGGATCCTTAAGTTCAGGGAACTCAGTCAAAGTTTCTACAACTTCACCTGCACGTTCTCCACAGGCAGCGATGATTACGATGTCCACGTCCGCATTCTTTGATGTCGTATGCTGCAAAACAGTCTTTCCAGCACCGAAAGGTCCAGGGATACAATATGTTCCACCACGTGCGACCGGGAAGAATGTATCGATAAGGCGAACCTTTGTCACCATTGGCTCCTCTGGCTTAAGTCTTTCGGCGTAACAGTTCACGGCACGTTTGACAGGCCACTTGAAGCTCATGGAAATGTTGACAGACTTTCCCTTTTCATCAACCAATGTGGCGATGGTGTCGTGAATCTTGTAGCTTCCAGCCTTTGCAACAGACTTAACTGTGTAGGATCCCAGGAATCCATAAGGCACCTGAATTCTATGTGTGAATGGTCCTTCCGGAACTGTACCTACTGAATCTCCTGCCTGGACCTTGTCCCCAGCCTTTGCGGTTGGAGTGAATTCCCATTCCTTCTTTTCATCCAAGGCCGGAAGATATACTCCTCTTTCAAGGAAGTTGCCTGAGTGTTCAGCCAACAATGGAAGTGGATTCTGCAGACCGTCGTAAACCTGTCCCAAAAGACCAGGACCAACTTCCACGCTCAACAAATCCCCAGTGAATTCAACGGAACAATCTGTTGAAACTCCCTTGGTCATTTCATAAATCTGCATCTGTGCTGTATTTCCACGGACACGGATAACCTCGCCCTTCAAGTTTTTTCCATCGACCTTAACGTAGCCTACTTCGTTCAAAGAGACCTTTCCGTCAAACTCAACAGAAACCAGGTTTCCGTTAACAGCAACTACTTTGCCTTTTGTATCAGTCATTTCTTTTCTCCAAGAATCTCATCATATATTTTATGGTAGGATGCAAGACCTTCATCGCGGTTGAATTTCTTCATTCGCTCAGTCAGCATAAGCTTAAGTCCATAACTGTAGACAGCGTCCACGGAAAACATATCCAATGGAGCAATCTTGTCCAAGACAGCCAACCGGTATTCATTCAAATACTGTTCGGCACTTAGGGGACTATCCATACCAGTAGCCGTTCGCGCAGCCTGAATCACTTCTCCGTCAGTCGTTGAAGGCATAACGGAACTTTCCTTCTTCATCTTCTGTGCGCGGACCTGTGCCAATGCGAAACGAAGGTTCCTCTCTTTTTCGTACCATTCATCAAGGAACGCCGAACCTGTGGATACCTTCTCGCGGGGTGGCTCTAGGCTTAGATTCTGCACAACCTGACTGTCCCTCTGGTTCATGAATCGCATACAAAGGTCCCTATAATATTCGACCGTTATGGGAAGTTTTGATGCGCTTTCGCTTGAGACCGTGAAGGCTGGAAGCTGTGCTACTAAATAATAGAGATGTTCCACTATTTTGTTTCCTTGTCAGCTGGTGCGGCTTTTTTTGCTCTACCTCTTGTTGGTTTCTTTTCAGCAACTTCGGTTTCTGTTTTTTCAACTGTCTTTGCAGGGGTCTTTTCCTCAAGAGGAAGTCCAGCGGCGGCTCTCTTCATAAGCTCCGTCGTCTTTGGATTGAGGTATGAACTGAACAATCCAGCAACTTCTTCGGCACTGAAATCATAGAACGCACTACCGTCCTTTGCACCAATCCTGAATCCTGAGTTGAGAGATGAATCAGCCTTAATCTCAAGTCCCTTTGAAATCTGTGTCTTCAAAGCAGTCTTCAATCCACTTTCCAATGCCTTCAAATCCTTGGCAGAAAGAAGAACTGTCAAATCCTTGGCATCTGTGTTTGCAGCCCAAGCCTTAACAGTCTCCGGGACCAACTTCTTGAGCACATCCTTGTCCAAAGCAGCCTCTGTTCCTGACATCACCAAAGCTGAAAGTTCCTTGTTGATTCCGTCACGGAAAGAGATGATAAGATTACGTCCAGCCTGGGTAATCGCATCCTCACTTGCCTTTTCCATTCTCTCTGTCTCTGCCTTGGCGTTTTTTACAATACCTTCAGCTTTTTCTTCTGCCTCTTTTACAATAGAAGCAGCTTTTTTTTCAGCTTCAGAAATAATCTTCTGTGCTTCACTTTCTGCTGTGGCGACACCGTCTCTTTTGATTTTGTCAATCAATTCCTGTAACTGGACGTCCATCGTAACCTCTCTATATTATATTATTTTTTTCAAAACGAAAACTTTCGGATGTCCCCATAAATGGAGAAAACATCCTTAAATTCCGTAAAGCTTACCACTCGAAACAATACTTCGTGACCTGATGATACTCTTCCCCAGGTCTGACTATTGTTGAAGGAAAATTGTCCTTGTTTGGAGCATCCGGATATCCCTGGGCTTCCATGCAGAAAGCTTCCTGGTCATGATACTCAAAACCATTTTTTCCTTTGATTCCATTAATGAAATTAGCCGTATAAAGCTGAACTCCAGCCTGGCTTGTCTTTATCCCCATCTTTCTTCCGCTGGCAGGATCCCTTATATATCCCATGTCAACCAATGAACCATCGTTCTTGAAATTCCTTGCACAGAAGAAATGGTCATAGCCAGGAGCAACCTTCTCAATATCCTGACCAATAAGTTTTGGAGCAGTAAAATCAAAAGGAGTTCCCTTGACATCAATGAATTTTCCAGTCGGAATATGGTCGTCCCCTATTCCAAGGACCTGGTCGCTATGGAAAACCAATTCCTGGTCACGAACGGAACCACCGTTGTACCCCTTGAGATTAAAATAGGCGTGGTTGGTAACATTCAAAGGCGTAGCCTTGTCCGTGGTCCCCTTATATTCGATTGTAAGATTGTTGTCCCCGTCAAGAGTATAAATCTGTCTTATATCCACATTGCCTGGGAAATTCTGCTCCCCATCTGGACTTGTCCTTCTGAATTCGACTCCAAGGCCATGCTCGGTGGAAACTATCCTTGAATCCCAAAGCATTTTTTCCCATCTGTCAAATCCACCATGTAGTGTACGTCCAAAATCGTTGTTGTCAAGCTGGTACTTTTTTCCGTCCAAAGTAAAACAGCAGTTGCCAATTCGGTTAGCAAATCTACCAACGCCAGTGCCAAAGCATGAACCGTCGATAATCCATCCTTCAAGGGTCGAAAAACCCAAAAGGACATCCACTGTCTTACCATTTTTTCCAGGAAGATTTATGCTTGTCAAAGTGCAACCATAATCCATTGCGGAAAAGGACATGGACCCATTGGATACCGTATAAAGGCTAACCTCCCTGCCATCGGAAAGGACGCCGAACTGTGTTTTTTTAATAGTCAAATCAGCCATACGCTTTATTATACAACACTTTCTTGAAAATGCAAGTGTCGGAGAAAAATTATTTTGACTTTAGACAAATTTTTACAACAGGAGACATTTTTTTATTGATTCATGTCGATGGGGTGCGTATCCCGATGTTTGCGGCGGGGTTCATTCTTTTCAGGTTTCACCAAACCTTCACTCGATCGGGACTGCTTTTTTGATGTCATCTTTTTTGGAAAATCACCTCATTCCATCGCCAAGATAAATTCTACCTCCGTTACGGACATCCTGAGCTGCTGGGAGATTTCATCAGCATCAAGTCCAGTGGATGCAAGTCTTAGTACCTGAGCCTTTTTGCTTTCCTTCGGCTTTACAGGATTCTTGGACATTATGATTTCAGGTCCCGCACCAGCTTTTCGACCGACCTTTGGGGACGATCCATCTTGTTCCATGTCGCCTTCGGTATTCTCTATCTGGAAAGAGGAATTCCTTACGATTTCATCAATCTCCTGAGAAAATTCTTTGCCGATATTTTTTCCATCGCCCTCTTCAAAAAGATTCTTCTGCTCATAGCGATAGGATTCAACGGGTCAAGTCGGATCGTA
>JAZUEV010000334.1:0-3314 GCA_045640345.1 Treponema sp. | reverse complement strand
AAGAAAATATTATTTCGATTGCAAAAATCTCCAATCAGATTCATATCATACAAAACACCTGTAGAGGTCTCACAAAGTTGAACAAGAAATCCTGTATAGTTTTGATTTTCATACTGATTCAAAATTTCTTTTGTCAGAGGTTTTCCATACTCAAGTTTTATTTCAGTAAATGGAATTTCATGAAGTTCGCACAGTTCTACTAATCTATGCCCAAAACTTCCACCATTGACAACAAGAACTTTATCTTCTGGGGTGAAGAAATTCATGACCCCACCTTCCATTGAGGCCGTTCCAGAACCAGTCAGAAAAATTACACGAGAATTTATTGGAGCATCAAAAAATTTACAGAGCAACATTTCATTTTCTTTCATCAATTGTGAAAATTCAGGTGTTCTAAAATATGGAATCTGACATTTTCCTATATTTCTTGTTTCTTCGTCCATTTGAACTGGACCAACTGTGAAATTTATCATTTCGAACCTTCCGTTAATTGTTTATGTTTTTCAACCAACCAATTTGTGGCATTCATAGCACTTGCACCAATTTTTTCCCAACATTCATTTCGAATTTGATTTCGTGCAGCTTGAAGATTTTCACTATTCAATGCTTCATTTACAACATCTTCGATTTTATCGAAATCAGATTCTTTTAATTGTACTCCAAGATTCTCAACAGCTCGCAATGCCCAAATTTTCTCATCAAACCAATCAGCATCATAAGGAAGCGTGTCAAAACTGGTATCGGCATAAATGATGGGCTTATCAAAAACCAAAGAATAGTCAAAAATAATTCCTGAAAAGTCTGTAATCAATATGTCGGCCTTGTTTAAAACATTAAAATTATCATTGTCACTGTTCCATTCAATATTTGAAAATTTTTCTTGCAAAGGTTTTAGAATATCTTGCTCAGAAACAATTGTTTGTGGATGAGGTCGAACAATAATCTCAAAATCCGTTTTTGTAAGAGCGGAAAGCAACTTTTCTCCATATCGACTCAAAATTCCACTTTTACCCCAGCTTGGAGCAAGCAAAACAACTTTTTTTTCGTTTCTTACACGCTCTGTCGTGTCATATTTTTTCTTTAAATTATCCAATGTCAAAGAACCAACAGAGAAAAGTTCCTTCTTTTTTATATTTTGTCTCGCATCTTCTACTTTTTTTATGAATACTTGCTGATTTACACCTGTTGTTAAAACTGCGTCATAATAATCCAAGCCGAACATTCTATAACCAGCCAAATCATCAACGGTGTGTGGAATATGCACATAGCAATCAACTGTTTTGCTTCGCTTCCACTGAATCACATCCAACTGAGGCGTTGTGGCAATAACGATACCAGCATTCACCATGTTCATTCGGGCAATACCTTTGTTACCTTCACCAATAAATTCTCCACGAACAAATTCATACTTTTCATTCAGAACTGGATCATCAGGAGACAAGGTATAGTAAACAAGATTGATTTTTCGTTTTTCAAATTCATCGCAAATAGGCTTGAACACATTCCAATAACGCTTGTGGTCCGAAAAAATCAGATAAGGAATCTTGGTCTGCTGAATCTTATTGGTCTTTCCACCTGAAAAAATAAAAAGCAGTTTTACAGCCAAAGCACGAATTCCAAAAACGGCAGCAGTAGCCAAACCAATTATCAGCGAAAGCAACATGCTTCCTGTACCTGGATCAATATATAAAAAACTTGTTGTCATTTTACTTCTCCACCCTGTCCAAACGAATCCAATTATTGTCATCAAAGATGTTTTCTTTTACCTGCCATCCATTTTGAGGCAAAAGTGTAAATTGATTTTTATTCTTCATTTCTGGTGCATTCCATTCCGTACCGAACACATTGTAAATATGAAAGTCTTCAAAATCATCGACCGATTTTATAGGATTACCAGTAAATGGATTTTTCATTTCAACTGGCATATCTTTCAAAACCAAATTAATTGTTTCTGCGTTAGTCATAAATTTATTATCAGTTTGCAATTCACCTGAAGAATTGAAATCTTTAAACATAAGAGTTGCGTTCAGACTTGATTTTGCCCATCCATCTGGTTTATCTCCAAAAGCTGGAGTATAAATACCGCGGCCATGATCTGAAACGATTATGATTCTTGTATTATCATAAACTCCATTTTCTTTTAAGTAATTTAAATACTTTGCAGTTTGGATAACAGTCGCAGCATTTACATGATAGGCATCAAAATCATTTTCACCAGAAGAATTATCTCTATACTGATAATTTCCTGTGCCAGCTACAACTGAATCTTTTGTAATCACCCCAGGTCGATAGTCAGGAGCGAGGAGCGGTGTGTATTCATGTGTAGTATCGCACCCAAAAAAAGCATACTCAGGATTATCATTCTCAAAGGTTGTCAACTCCGAAAGATAATACAAAGGTGCATAAGATTCAACAAAAGAATCTGAGCCTCCATACAAATTAGATTCCAATCGGTAATAATGTCCTGCCTGATGCAATGTAAAACGTAACAATGGATAAATAATCTGCATTAAAGAAAATGAATTTATTGCTTTTTTAACAAGAAAATCTGTTTCAACCTCAACCTCGAAGTCTTCAATATGATTCTGTTTATATTTCCATACAGTATTTGCATTTTCGCCGTTAACAATTTTAATTTTTTTATTGGTTGAAAAACCTTCATCATTTATACCGAACGAATAATTTACGAAAGGTGGATTACTTAAAACTGCATCATAATCCAAGCTACTTAAAATTTCAGGTATCACGTTGAAAGCTTCATTATGTTTTTTAACCAATTTTTCACTTGAACGAGCATTCATATTCTCAGGACCATAATCATAACCTCCAACCATTCCAGGAGTTCCAATAATAGTGGAGCCACCGAGACTAACACAATTGGGATAAAAAGTGAATCCTGAAAAATCTTTTTCAATTTCTGGAAACTGCTCAAATATATATGGAAGGAAACTAGGAATCATTCTGTCATAGAATAAAACAATCACATTTTGCTTATCGCGACTTAGATTGAAAATCGGAGTCAAATTGTCAGAAGGTTTTTCATTTTTCATGCTTTTTGCAAATTCTTTGTATTCATATTTTATTTTGCCTGTATTTTTTATTCCGACGACAAAGGAAGCAACACATACACCCAACATGACCATTGCGAGCATACGTTCCTTTTTAATCTTAATTATAAAATAAACCAAAACCAATGTAGCAACTACTGAGACCATTGGCAAAACAGAGAAAAAGAAATTTTTTTCTTTTAGACAATCTGTGTTGTCAATCGAGAAAAACACATTCAATGTTCCATAACTAAATTTAAATAAAAA
>JAZUEV010000333.1:0-2011 GCA_045640345.1 Treponema sp. | reverse complement strand
GAACAACACAAAAACAAAAAAAACGTGCAGGAAGAAGAAACATAAACATCAATTCTATATATTCTTAAACAGACTCCTCAAAACTACCCCCCAAAAATAGAAAAAGGTGTTCGCAACAATCTAAAATAATCTTTTTAAAATTATACTGCATAATTGGTGGTGGCTATCCCCCCCCACACACACCAATAAAAAAAATCCCGCACAAGAATAGACTCATACGGGACAGTTGTCGTTAACAATTATTTTTTTATTTTGGCTCTTTCTCGGACAAAATAATCGAATCCTTTTTTCTCCAGAAGATTGATGTATCCCTGCACATCTTTTGTGGCAATATCTTTTATGACGACCCTTGTTACGTTGCCGACTTTTTGGTACGCCAAATATTTGTTGATTCCGTTGGTCTGTAGTTTTTTTACCAAAGCTTCTGCATTCTCTCTTTTTGAAAATGCACCAACCTGAATGTCCCAGGTCTTGTTTTTGCTTTCGGTTAAAACTGGAGTGGGACTGGTTGTACTGTTTTTTATAGTCTCTGAAATTATTGTCAATTTTACTTTTGCAGTTCCTGATTTTATCATGTCCAATTTTTCAGCAGCAGCCTTGGATAAATCAATTTCTCGTCCCTGAATAAAAGGTCCCCTGTCGTTGATTCTGACTGTCACATTTTTTCCGTTGGACAAATTTGTTACCACGACTTTTGTGTTAAAAGGTAAAGTCTTGTGTGCAGCAGTCAAAGCATACATATTAAAAATCTCGCCGTTGCTTGTGGTCCGTCCATGGAACTTGTCGGCGTAATAAGATGCAACCGCTTCACTTTTGTAAATGTAGTCAGCAAAAATCGGTAGGGCAAAGACTAGCATGGCAGCAAGCAAAACAATTTTCTTTTTCAACAATCCACTCCTTTGGTTCTTCATAAAATCCTCACTTTTGATTTTTTGTTCCTCCAAATTGATTTTGAAAGAACATAAAAAAAAGGGACCTGCAAATCAATTTTGCAAATCCCCAATTTTGCGTTTTATTTTTACCTTCTCGCAAGCCCCCACCTGCATTCAAGAAAGTTTTTTTGTGCAATGATTATATTAAAAATCCTTGCAATTATTTTTCAGAATCAGAAACAGTTGGCCTAACTTCAGTTTCAGTTACATGACCCAACTTTCTTTGTCGCACCAGATAATGATCAAATCCGTGCTGCTTCAATGCGTCCACAGTAAAATCCAAATTGGAAGCACTCACATCACGAATCACCACACGAGTAATTCCATCTTCCGACTGATATGCAATGTTCTTGAATCCCTGTGCATTGATTTTATCTGCCAAGATTTTTGCATTTGAAAAATCAGAATAGGCACCCAACTGGATGTCGTAATGCTTTTCCTCAGCCTTGTAGATTTTGGATTCCTGCTCGTAAGGAGTTTCAACCACTCCACTTACATCGGTTGTTGGTCCGTTACTTGTACCCCACTGAACAATGGCGATTGAAACTGGAGCAGTACCTGATTTTAGCATCCCCAAATCAGCAGCGGCAGCCTTGGACACATCAATCTCACGACCTGCAATGTGTGGTCCTCTGTCGTTGATTCTAACCACAACAGATTTTGAAGTGGCAAGACTTGTAACCTTAATCAATGTGTTGAATGGCAATGTGTTGTGCGCGGCTGTGTAATCGTTCATGTTAAACAATTCACCGCTGGCAGTTTTGTTACCGTTCAATTCCTCACCGTAATAAGAGGCAATAACATTTGTCTTGTAAAGCTCATCGGCTGAAGCAATTGACGCAACGGCCATCAAAGCGGATAAAACAATAGAATAAAGTTTCATATATGTATTATCGGAAAACAAAATTTGGAGTTTAGGATTTTTATGCAAATGTCAATTTTTTTTGATAAAAAGTATTTACTGAAAAAGTATTTTTCAGTGCTTTTTCTTTTTACCGTTATTATTTACGGCTTACAGCCGAGCTGGTTTATTGCCTGAAGCCAATGGGACTTTTTGTCAGGTGCAAACATTTTTCTTT
>JAZUEV010000332.1:0-2309 GCA_045640345.1 Treponema sp. | reverse complement strand
ATTTGTTTTATGGAACAAAAAGATGTTGTGCTTGAACAAAAAACTTGTTGTGGATTGGCTGGAGAGGAAGTTGTTTTTTTGAACTGGAGGAATAGGTTTTGGTAATTTTGGTCGGCGGTTCAAGTCATGTTGGAAAAACTCTTGTGGCCCAAAAATTGGTAGAAAAATATAAATTTCCTTGCACAAGTCTGGACCACCTTAAGATGGCATTCATCCGTACTGGTCGAACAGATTTGACGGTCCGCGATGATTACCAGATGCGTTTTTTTCTGTGGCCTTTTGCTGCTGAAATGATAAAGACGGCTATCGAGAATAACCAGAACATGATTATAGAGGGGTGCTATATTCCAAAATCATGGAAGGAAAGTTTTTCTGATGACTATTTAAAACAGATTCGCCCGGTTTTTATTCTGATGAGCGAGAATTATCTTAGGAAAAATATTGATGACGTTTCAAGGTATGCGGATGTAATTGAAAAACGGATTGACGATTTTGTGGATCTTGACCGGCTGATTAACTGCAGCAAGGAATTTAAGGACGACTGTCTTTCCAACGGGACTCCATATATTGAGATTGATGGGAAATATGATTTGGAAAAACTGGTTGAAGATGTCTGTCTTGTTGTCGAAAAAAATCGGATGAATGAATTTTAAGGGTCTCTAAAAGTCGCAATTTTTAGAGGTTCCCAATTTTTTTATGAAAAACGGTTTGTGCTAGCGATGGAAACCCCGGCGTAGACGTCCCGAAGGGATGGAGCGACAGCGGAAGGGTGGACGTAGCGACCCGGAGGGTAGCACCCTTGAAAAAAAATCCAGCCAGGAAATCCCGACTGGACATTTTGGGTAAAACCGTTTGATGGCTTAAATCATTGATTCAGTTAGTTTTATAACCAAAAACATGATGGCTCCCATGGCAGCAATAGCGACACCCGCTCTCAAACAAATGCGAGCAACTGATGACCATTTTTTGCTGTCTGATGGTCTGTCTGACAATGCCTGGCTCATAATCCCCCCTTAAAAGTTGTGGATTAAAAAATCCTTGATTCTGGAAAATCCAGCCCTCCCATTTCCACAGGTCTTTTCCCGCTCTATATTTCGGCAAAGCAGTCAATGGAGTTAAGTGTATTTCAAAAAATTGAATGGATTTCTTTGTCGCAATTGAAAAAAAATTGATTTTGGTATAAAATGTTTCTAGATTATTTAAGGAGCTTTTTATGGCACGTACACATTATATCGCAGGAAACTGGAAGATGAACACTTCCAAGGCAGAGGCAGTAGCTTTGGCAACAGATTTGGTTGCAGCTCTCAAGGGAAAGACAAACAAGTTCATGATTGGTGTTCCATTCGTATACTTGGACGCAGTTGCTCAGGTTGTAAAGGGTTCAAACATCATTTTGGCAGCCCAGGACTGTGCAGCTACAGACAACGGAGCACACACTGGTGAAGTTTCATGCGCCATGTTGAAGGACATTGGTTGTCAGTGCGTTATCCTTGGTCACTCAGAACGCCGCCACGAGATTGGTGAGTCTGATGAACTTATCAACAAGAAGGTTCGCAAGGCTTTGGCTTCTGGATTGGAAGTAGACCTCTGCATTGGTGAACTTCTTTCTGAGCGTGAGGCAGGGGAGGCTGAACAGGTTTGTGCATTCCAGCTTTCTGCAGGTTTGGCAGGTGTTACAGAAGAGCAGATGAAGAACGTAACAATCGCTTACGAACCAGTTTGGGCAATCGGAACAGGAAAGACAGCAACTCCAGAAGACGCTCAGGCAATCCACAAGTTCATCCGTGGATACATCGCAAAGCTCTACAACCAGAAGGTGGCTGACGAAGTAATCATCCAGTACGGTGGATCAATGAAGGCATCAAACGCAAAGGAACTCCTTGCACAGCCAGACATCGACGGTGGATTGATCGGTGGAGCTTCCCTCAAGGCAGACACATTCACACCAATCTGCGAGTGCTAGTTTAAGACTTATAATATAGAAGAAAAATTTGATTTTTTTCATAGAATCCCGTTTCCGTTGAAAGATGGAGGCGGGATTTTTTATTTATGTGTTGTGAATGAATCATAACAGGAAAAGATATA
Organism: Treponema sp.; assembly: GCA_045640345.1. GTDB lineage: Bacteria > Spirochaetota > Spirochaetia > Treponematales > Treponemataceae > Treponema_D. The sequence goes on along the minus strand of JAZUEV010000332.1, from coordinate 224 downwards.
AGTTTATAAAAAAAAGAAAAGACCCGGTGGAAAAATGCGACGAACATTTTTGGAAACTTTTAACGGCAGTGGCCTTGAGTTTTGCTGTGTCATTCGTAAGCGATTTTGTCCATAACAGCCCTAAAAAAATAGGGACTTTTTTCTGAATAAATTTTCGTTTGTTATGCGCCAGATGCTGTCGTAGGGAGGGATGTATTTTTTCCGTGCGACAGTTTTTTCCACGT
>JAZUEV010000331.1:0-2806 GCA_045640345.1 Treponema sp. | reverse complement strand
ATGGATGATCAACGAGTACAAGCCTTTTACCAGGTCCGTTTGGACTTTGATTTTCTATGCCCCGACTTTGGCAGGAAACATCTTCTACATCTGGACGTTCATCTTCTCAGGAGACCAGTACGGATTCTTGAACGGATGGCTTACAAAGCTTGGATTCATTAAGGAGTCCATCGACTGGATCGGAAACAGCGACTATGTTTTGGGAGTTCTTTTGACAGTCCAAATCTGGTTGAGCTTTGGTGCTGGATTCTTGTCATTTATCGCAGGTCTTCAGGGAATCGACAACTCTCTTTACGAAGCCGGTCGAATCGATGGAATCAAGAACCGATGGCAGGAACTTTGGTACATCACCATCCCTTCCATGACTCCACAGCTTATGTTCGGTGCGGTTATGCAGATTGCAGGTTCCTTTGGTGTTAGCGAAGTAATCAAGCAGGTTGGAGGATTCCCTACCCGTGGTTATGCAGGAGACACCATCGGTACATATATCATCGACTATGGTACTGTCCGTTTTGAAATGGGATACGCCTGTACACTTTCGGTTGTGTTGTTCCTTATTATGGTTTTCACCAACACAGTCATTACTAAATTGCTGAGGAAGAACTTAAATGACTAGAGAAGAATTCAGTAAAAAATTGCGTCACCTTAGATATCGTGGTGCCAAAAAAGCAAACCGTTCTCGTGTGGTGGACTTCCTTTTGGCATTGTTCCTTTTGACATTGGGAATATTCATGCTCCTGCCGGTTTGGTTGGTCATCATCAACGCCTTCAAGCCAATGGATGAATTGTTCCTGATGCCTCCACGTTTTTATGTGGCCCATCCAACATTGAACAACTTTGTCCAGCTTATGCAGATTCTGGAAAACATGTGGGTTCCATTCTCTCGTTATCTGTTCAACTCCGTTCTTGTTACAGTGGCTGCGACTTTCGGTAATGTGGTTGTGGCATCCTTGGCCGCATATCCTTTGGCAAAACACAATTTCCCAGGAAAACAGGTGATTTCAAAAATCATCGTTCTGGCATTGCTTTTTACCACATCGATTTTGTACATCCCACAGTACATCGTTTCTGCCAAGCTCCATCTTATCAACACATATTGGGCTTTGATTTTGCCTGTGGTTCAGATGACCATGGGAGTTTACTTGATGCAGCAGTTTATGAGCCAGATTCCTACATCCCTTTTGGAAGCCGCTCGAATTGACGGTGCAGGGGAGTTCAAGATTTGGTGGACAGTTGTCATGCCATCTGTCAAACCTGCTTGGCTGACTGTTATAATTTTTGCATTCCAGAATATTTGGAACCAGAACGGAAACATGTATCTCTATAACGAAAGCATGAAGGTGCTTCCATCCCTCACATCACAGGTTACATCTGGTGGTATCGCCAGAGCGGGTGCGGGTGCGGCTTTGATGTTGGTGCTGATGATTCCTCCAATCGTCTTGTTCCAGTTGACCCAGAGACAGGTTATTGAAACCATGACCACATCAGGTATCAAGGAGTAGGCCATGAAAAAAGCATTGAAATTTACGGCGGCGGCTCTTGGAATTTCCATGGTGATGGCAGGACTTTCTGCTTTGCCTCCATTGGAACAGCAGGTGCCTTATCACTCATACACGTACGGCATTTGGGAGACAAGCGTTCCAGCCCATCCGACTTATGAACCTATGGGAGCGGTCACCGGTGCGGACTTGGAAATTGGAGAGCTTTCTTCACCACAGGATTTGTGCCGCGACAACCAAGGAAATATTTGTATCCTGGACAGCGGAAACAGTCGAATCATAAAAATCGATTCCAATATGAATCTTCTGGAAGTGCTTGATTTGACATCTCCAAAAATTGTTGCAAGCGGTCTTGAATTGGACGACCCACAGGGAATTTGCTATGACAAAAATGGTCGTCTTTATATTGCCGACAAAGGTGCTGAATCTGTCTATATCTGTAACAACGATGGAACAGTGATTAGACGGGTAATGAAACCTGAGAGCGACCTCCTGGACGAGGATGAACTTTTCCAGCCTACAAAAATTCTTGTGGACCATCTGGGTGTTATCTATGTTCTTTCCTTTGGGTCTTTTGAAGGTGCATACACTTTTGATGAAACAGGCGACTTCCTTGGATTCTTCGGTTCAAACAAGGTCAATGTTACATCCAACCTTCTGTATGACCGTTTCTGGCGTCTCATTTCAACTGAGGCTCAGAGGGAAAGAATGTCAAGATATGTTCCTATTGAATATGTGAACTTCGCCATCGACAAGGACGGGTTTATCTATACCGTTTCAAATTTTGGTGAACAGGAACAGAAGGGACAGGTCAGAAAACTGAACCCCCTTTCACAGAATATTTTGTTCGCCGGACAAAAACCTGACCAGGCTTTCTTTGGTGATACAGAAAACACATATTCAGCCCGTGTTGAACGTTCAGCATTGATTTCTGTTGATGTTGACGACGATGGATTTATCAGCGTGCTTGATTCTGAGCGTGGAAGAATTTTTCAGTACGACCAGGACTGTAATCTTTTGGGTATCTTCGGTGGTTATGGAAATCAGGTTGGTACAGTAACGAACCCTTCAGACTTGGTTGCTTCAGGGGACAAGATCTTTGTTTTGGACAGCGTAAAAGGATCCGTCACTGCCTACAATCTTACTGACTACGGTCGTGCAATCCACAAGGCCACTGCTTTGTATGAGGAAGGATTTTTTGAACAGGCCCTGGAACCATGGTTTGAGGCTTTGAAGATGGACCGCACAAATCATCTCACCCTCAAAGGAATCGGTCGAGCCTATGAAAGATTGGGGCGCTACAAGGA
>JAZUEV010000330.1:0-2515 GCA_045640345.1 Treponema sp. | reverse complement strand
CATTGAACCCTGGGTATCCAGAATATTTTTTTGAATCCACGACTGGGGTCTCGAGATTTGTAAAGGAAAAATCGCTTTCCTGCAATTCTTTTTCAACATCCTCGTAGATTCTTTCAAATTCTCCGTTCTGCCACAAAGCCGGGTGAGCCATCAAGTCTCCAGCGAACGTCAATAGGATTGTGTCCCGATTTGCGAAAAGGTTCTTGGATGTGACAATAGGGGAGCCGTCCTGGAAGTGCGTTTCGTTGTATAAAAACTCCTCTTCCTGCAGAATTTTTAATTGATTTTCCATGTCCTGCGTATCTTTTGCGGCTGGATGAATCTGCTTTTCTGTGGTCGCGCAGGATTGTATGAATAAAACAAGGACACAAAAGGAACAGCGGACTAAAAAATCCACTATTTTTGAGGAGAAAAAATTGTTTCTGACACTCAATGTTCCCTGCATCCTTTGTCTATCTAAAGATGTCCTTTAATTTAAGCCTTTTTTCCTGCCTGAACCAAAGTGATTGCACTGGTCACGACTATTTCATCGCTGGTACAGCCACGGCTAAGGTCGCTGATTGGTTTTGCGAATCCCTGGAGGATTGGACCATAAGCATCCGCTCCAGCAAATCTCTGTACCAATTTGTATCCAATGTTTCCTGCTTCAAGGCTTGGGAAAATCAATGTGTTTACCTTTCCTGTGATTGGTGAGCCTGGTGCTTTTTTTGCGGTGACTTCAGGAATAAGGGATGCGTCTGCCTGAAGTTCTCCATCCAGCAAGAGGTCTGGAGCTTTTTCATGGGCAAGTTTTACTGCTTCCTGCACCTTCAATACGTCTGGAAGTTTTCCACCTGACCCCTTTGATGAGAACGACATCATGGAGACAACTGGCTCTGCTCCCAAAAGGTCACGGCATGATTTTGCTGAATCAACTGCGATGTCTGCCAACTGTTCAGCATTTGGAGTTGGGTTTACTGCGCAGTCTGCGAAAATAAGATATCCGTCTTTTCCCCATTTGCTGTTGTGTGTGTCCATGACAAAACATGAAGATGCTGTGCTTGTTCCTGGAGCCGTCTTGATAATCTTGAGTCCTGCTCTCAACAAATCTGCTGTGGCGGAAAGAGCTCCTGAGACCATCGCGTCTGCCATTCCCTTGCGAACCATCATTGCACCAAAACTGAGTGGATCCTTGAGGATATATTCACGGGCCGATTCTGGTGTGACTTCTGGCTCTCCAGTCTTCTTGTTGATTTTATCTTTTCTGAGTTCGTAGTATTCCTTTCCAAAATCGTCCAACCATTCAGATTCCGCTGGGTTGATAACATCGATTCCTTCAAGGGAAACCGACTTCGCTGCAGCAACCTTTTCTACTTCAGATTTTATTCCAAGCAATGTAACAGACTTTGCAAGCTTTTCTGCAACAATCTTTGCGGCGGCAACAACAGTGCGCTCCTCTGTTCCTTCTGGAAGAACCAAAGAATTCTGGTATTCCTTGGCCTTTGCCTTCATTTCTTCAACGAAATTCATTGTACAACCTCTTTTTTCGGGTACCTCGAATTTTTAGGGGGCGCCCTGTTTTATAAAATCCCTGGGACAAATGTTTTAAGGAAAACTCCATAAATTTTGTGGTCAGAGACATATACATTGTATCACAACTTTGATGATTTTACAATTGGAAATTGGGATGTTCGATAGATGTTTTATAGATGAGCCGAAAGCTAAAAACATCCTGCTTTCAAAGTTATCTCTTGAAATTAAAATTTTTAGAGGTTTCCGATTTTTTTAGGGACACTTTATTTTGTCCGGCTGTCTTCCACCAAACGTAAAAAAATCTCCTTCAATACCCTTGAATCGTCGTCCGCTCGGTGAGCAGATTTTACCTCTATATTAAACCGTTGTGCCAAGGACTGTAATCTGTAAGGACCATCCACGCATTGGTTTCTGAATTCTGGATGAAGCCATCTGCTGAGGGGTAGGGAATCAATTGTGAGGTTTGGCAAAGGACCGAATCCCATTTTATGAAGAAGGACATTTATAAATCCAAGGTCGAAAGGCGCGTTGTGGGCTACGAGAACAACATTTTCATCGCCCAGGAAAGATATAAAATCAACCAAGGCTTTTTCCGCTGGTGGACAGTCTTTCACCAAGGAATTTGTTATGTGAGTTATGTTTTCAATAAAAAAAGGAATTGGCACCGGAGGTTTTATCAACTGATCGAAGGATGAAATTTCTCCATGACAGTTGAACTTCACGGCACCGATTTCTGTGAGATAATCGTTTTGGGATGAAAGACCTGTCGTTTCTGTGTCGAAGGCTACAAAGCATGCTCCACTGTCAAAAAGTTGTGGAATTGCCTTGTAGTCCCTGAAAATTGGGGTCCTCCCAAAATCATTTTGCTGCATCAAGGATTGCCTGAATCTCTTTTGAAATATTATCGCAGAGTGTTCCAGCGTTCTTCTTGGCTTCGTCCAATGCCTGGTCTGTTGCCTGTGCTACTGGGACTGTGCTGTTGATGTAGAACTTGATCTTTGGT
>JAZUEV010000329.1:0-4304 GCA_045640345.1 Treponema sp. | reverse complement strand
TAGTCCATAGTTTCCTCCGTGTGTAACTTTGAGCGGTTCACACTCAGATTCTATGGATTTTTTTATCATCTTTCCACTTCCGTAACTGCAAAGCTTTTGCTGTCCACCACCAGAGGTGGTGGTTTACTAAAGTTAATTATTATTTCACGGGGACGAATCAATGATGTGGATTTTGATGTTCTGCCTGGGATGTTTGACACTTTTTGTCCGAGGATTTTTTATGAAACATCAAAAAGAAAAAATAACCGTCGCCGCAATATTCTTTTTAATTATTTTTTGTGGACACTGTTATACGAATAAAGAGTTTTTATTTAGCTACGCAACAGAAGTTTTTGGACATGTTTTTGTTTTATCAAGCATCATATTTTTTCTTGTCACCGCATTGTGGAAAAAAGATAATCCAAATGAAATAAAGACCCTAAATCTTGCAAAATATCCTGGACTTAAAGATTATGACGCAAGTGTTTTACAGCAGGTCCTTGACGGAAAACTTTATAAACAGATTGACCTTCCAAATGAGATTGCAAAAAATTCTTTGACCGTTCATCTGAACCGCATTTATAAAAAATTGGGCGTGGCTGATAAGACTGGATTTATCGCAACCTATCACGGATGGAAAATGATTTACGATTCATCCTCCGACGATTGATGAAGATTAAGCCAATCCCAAATCCCCTGCCCCACAAAAATTTTGATTTTTAATGCTTACCACCACAAAATCAGTGAATCCTCAATTGTCTAACACGCAAAAATCTTATATAATAGAAGAAAATTTGCTGAAAAAATTTAGGAGATATAAAATGGCAGACACTATGCACGCTTTGGAGAAAAATCCAAATTGGAAGGGACGCCGTGGACCAGTTGTTTTGGTTATCATGGACGGTGTTGGTTACGGAAAGTATGAAGAGGGTGATGCGGTCAAGGCTTCCAAGATGAAGTATCTGGATTGGTTTACTGCAAACTGTCCACACACTCAGTTGAAGGCTCACGGTACCGCTGTTGGTTTGCCATCTGATGATGACATGGGTAACTCTGAGGTTGGTCACAATGCAATCGGTTGTGGTCGTGTTTTTGCTCAAGGTGCTAAGCTGGTTGGAGAGTCTATTTCCTCAGGAACCATGTTTGAGGGTGCTACTTGGAAAAAATTGGTCAAGAATGTTCAGGACAAGAATTCAACTTTCCATTTGATGGGACTGGTTTCCGACGGTAACGTTCACTCACACATTGACCACTTGAAGGCTATGATTTCTCAGGCACACAAGGAAGGTGTTAAGACTTTGCGTGTACATGCTTTGCTTGATGGTCGTGATGTTCCACCAACTTCTGCTTTGGAATATTTTGAGCCACTGGAAAAGTTCCTTGCTGAGTTTACTGATGTTGATTATCAGATTGCTTCCGGCGGTGGTCGTATGTATATCACAATGGATCGCTACGGTGCTGACTGGTCAATGGTTGAGCGTGGATGGCATGCACATGTTTTGGCTGATGGTCGTCAGTTTGCAAGCGCCACTGAAGCTATCAACACTTACCGAACTGAGAACGCTGGTCTTTTGGATCAGGATATGCATGAGTTTGTTGTGGCAAAAGATGGAAAGGCTGTTGGTCCAATCGTTGATGGTGATTCTGTTATCTTCTTCAATTTCCGTGGTGACCGTTCTTTGGAAATCACTGCCGCATTTGAGGAGGACAATTTCCCACACTTTGATCGTGTTCGCCGCCCGGCTGTTGAGTATGCAGGTATGATGGAATACGATGGAGACAACCACAAGCCAGCTCAGTATCTTGTTAATCCACCTTCAATCGACCGCACAATGGGTGAATATCTTACAAAGACAGGTGTCCATTTGATGGCAATTTCCGAGACACAGAAATATGGTCATGTTACTTACTTCTTCAACGGAAACCGCCCTGGTGAGTTTGACAAGAATCTTGAGACCTATGTTGAGATTCCATCTGATGTTGTTCCATTTGAGCAGAGACCTTGGATGAAGTGTGCTGAAATTACTGATAAAGTTATTGAGGCCATTGAGTCTGGAAAATATGACCACATCCGTCTGAACTATCCAAACGGTGACATGGTTGGACACACTGGTGTTTTCAATGCTGTCTGCTGTTCTATGGAAGGAATGGATTTGCAGCTTGGTCGTCTTAAGGCTGCAATCGAAAAGGCTGGTGGAATTCTCTGTTTGACAGCTGACCACGGAAACTCTGACGATATGTACGAGCACAAGAAGGACGGATCTGTTGCAAAGGATGCCAACGGTGAACCAAAGCCAAAGACTTCACATTCATTGAATCCAGTTCCAGGAATCATCTACGACCCAGAATACAAGGGCGAGTATGATTTGAACTTGAACAGCGGATTGGGAATTTCTTCTTGGCCTGCAACACTTATGCAGTTGATGGGATTTGTACCACCAAGTGATTATGACAAATCAATGATCAACTTGAAATAGATTTTCAAAGCCGACATCCACTTCGTGTCTGCGGTTTAAAATCATTCCATATATGGATAGCTTCGCTACCAGATAAATCAATTTCGAATCCGACACTTCGTGCGGTTCAAATCGTAGGATGGATGCCCGTTCTCTTTTTGGGAGCGGGTGTTTTTTTGTGCGATCAAAGAAAAACTCGATTTTCAAAGCCGACATCCACTTCGTGGCTGCGGTTTAAAATCATTCCATATATGGATAGCTTCGCTACCAGATAAATCAATTTCGAATCCGACACTTCGTGCGGTTCATATCGTAGGATGGATGCCCGTTCTCATTTTGGGAGCGGGTGTTTTTTTTGTGGACGATTGTTTAGTATTGTTGTATATTGTAATTATATGATTTGCATGAATTGTGGAGTTAAAACTGAAAAATCTACGACAACTTATGTCCGGGATTTGGGCAAGTGTATAATTGTTATCCGTAATGTTCCTTGCTGCAAGTGTACAGAATGTAATGAAACAATTTATACAGGCGATGTCCTTGAAAATATCAATCGCATGGTTGATGACTTAAAACAGCAGATGACAGAAATTGCTGTCGCTGATTATAAACACCGGATTTTCAAAGCCGACACCCACTTCGTGGCTGCGGTTTAAAATCATTCCATATATGGATAGCTTCTGCAGCCAGATAAATCAAACTTCGTGCGGTTCATATCGTAGGATGGATGCCTGTTAGCAACCGAAGGTTGCGACATTTTTAATATTGCATTATATTATTTGTTAGGGAGGCGATTTATGTCTTATGAAATACTTGAGCAAAAACTGAAGATGTTACCGGAGCAGGCAATAGAGGAAGTTTCTTTATATATCGACTACATTTTTTTTAAACTGTCTGCAATGAGACCAAAAGAAAATGAATCATCCAAAAATAAAAAAATTGGTTTTGGTTGCTTAAAAGATATATCTTGTAAAATGAGTCCAGATTTTGACAAACCGTTGGACGATTTTGAGGAGTAGCGGAAAGATATAAAACTTTATCATCCATTCATAAAGACCCCTTTGATAAACTCCTTATTTCCCAGGCACTTGAAAACGATTTAACGATTATAACCAAAGATTCCAAAATCCAACTTTATGATGTAAAAAATATTTGGTAAATCACAAATCATCTTTAGCAACCGAAAATTGCGAAACCATTTCCCATGTCCGAGTTCTGATGTTTTTTGCCCAACGCAAAACTAGTTAACAAATCTTTAATCGGTCATTTTTGAGATCTCTCCACTGCGGCCGAGATGACGGCAGCATTGCTATGGTTAATCGGTCACTCCTAGAACAATCGCCCCCTATGTGTGTCATTGCTATGGATATTCGGTTATATGCTATCATTGACCAAGCCCCCTATGTGTGTCTTGAAATCTTTAATCGGTCATTTTTGAGATTCCAAAATCCAACTTTATGATGTAAAAAATATTTGGTAAATCACAAATCATCTTTAGCAATCGCAGATTGCAAAACCATTTCCCATGTCCGAGTTCTGATGTTTTTTGCCCAACGCAAAACCAGTTAACAAATCTTTAATCGGTCATTTTTGAGATCTCTCCACTGCGGTCGAGATGACGGCAACATTGCTATACCCCTAGAACAATCGCCCCCCTATGTGTGTCATTGCTATGGTTATTCGGTTATACGCTATCATTGACCAAGCACCTCTATGTGTGTGTGGAAATCTTTAATCGGTCCTTCCACATTTAACAGTCAACAAGCGAGTGTCTTAAAATCTTTAATCGGTCATTTTTAAGATTCCAAAATCCAACTTTATGATGTAAAAAATATTTGGTAAATCACAAATCATCTTTAGCAATCGCAG
>JAZUEV010000328.1:0-3277 GCA_045640345.1 Treponema sp. | reverse complement strand
GAACTTGATTACAGGAGGGGTGTTATCAACAATGACATAATATTTTTTTGAAATACCAGTGTTGAAATTATCATCAGTGGCGCTGAAAGTATAATAGTATTGTCCATCGGGGGCAACTTCTCCAGGCACCAATCCCAAAGACTTTGCCTCATCACCCAAAAGTCCGTTCCATACAACATTTTCAGGAATATCGACTCCTGCCTTTGGATTGATGATTTTCTTGAAGAAGGTCACAAAATCCAATTTTTCATCAAAGACGGCGCGCTTGTTTGAAATGGTTCGCACAACCTTGTCTTCCATATTATAGATGGTAAGTTTCCATTCCTTGATATATCGTTTTTCCTTAATCTTCAAAGGAATAACCAAAGTATCTTGAACACCGTCGTTGTTTGGAGATATATAGTCCGGAGCACGTTCGGCAAAAACCAAAGTGTTAAGGGCAAGACAAATTCCCCCAATAATAAAAAGTGATTTTTTCATAGCTCCTCCTAGTATTCCAGTTCCTCATCCCAAAGTGTAATAACTGGTGGTTCGTCGTCGGTCATTCCAAAATACATGGTGACTCCCGCGCTTATGTCATGGATTCCACCAAGATTTTGCCAAGCCAAGGCAGGGATAAATTCATTTTGTTCCCAAGTGTCCTTTGAATCTCCATTTGAAAGAACCAGATGGACGCTGAGACCAACAGATGGAAGAGCAACTTTTTTTGTTGAAATAATCTCACGGATATTTGCTTCCCAACCCACAGTCAAATTTATCATATCCTTGAAAGAAAAGCCCAAGGCCGCATCGACAATCGCATTTTGGAAAGTCGGAAAATATGCGTCCAAACTGAAAGCACCCTTAAAACGATTTACAAAATTTCCAAGAGTAAAAAGCTGGGACGAAAATCCCAATCGAGGAGTAAAGGTCGAAGGGAAAGCTGTTCCATCGTTCGTACCGTCCAGACCTACCACACCAATGTCGTTGAGTTTTTTGCCCATATTCAAAAGAGACACACCAATCTTTGGCTCCTTAAAGAACCCCAGTTTTTCAAAACTAAAAAGCACTCCCAAATCAGCACCAACGATAAAATCAGGATTGTCTGTAAAAAAATAACCAAAATATCCATCAAGACCAATGGAAATGTTGTCGTTGATTTCTTTTGAAAGCCCCACCCTTGCGGACAAATGATTCTTCACGTCCAAAGCAGGATTGTCAATAAACAACGCTTCCGCGGCTATGGACAAAACAAAAAACTTGTTCGGCTGAATAGAACCTGCCTGCAAGCCCCATCCAAAATTTGAACAACCGTCCTCCGATTTTGAATCGATCAAAAATCCAGCTGAAACATTGACTGTCGTTCTTTGTTCCGATGCCACCAAAGCAGGATTAAATGTAATTGATTCAGGCACCACTTCATTGAATGGACCTCCAACAGCGGATGAGCCACCTCCAAGGAAAGTCGGATTTGTAAGCTCATAGATTTTTTCACCGTTCACAGGCGGATTATAAGCAAAAACATTTGTGAAAGCAAATAACAATGCCCCCACCGCAAGTATTTTTTTCATGGATTCCCCCTATTCTCCATTTTTTTTAACAAAGGTATATGATATCTCTATTCAAAACTCTCAGTTTATAAAATTACCTTCCATAAAATATAATCAATTTTCAATAAAAAATCAATTTTTGTGGACTTTTAATTTTTTTTCAACATTTTCAATTATCCAATCCGGTGTGCTGGCTCCTGCTGTAAGCGCGACTTTTTTCATTCCGTAGAATTCCTGTGGTATTTCATCAGGTCCTTCGATTAAAGACGCATGGCTGAAAAACTTGCTGGCAGTTTCCAAAAGTCGTTTTGTATTTGCGGAGTTTTTTCCACCAATAACCAAGATTCCGTCGGCTTTGTCCTTTAATTCCTCCAAGGATTTTTGTCTTTCTTTTGTGGCAGGACAAAGGGAATTGAAGATTACAAGCGCTGGATTTTTTTGCAACAATCTATTTTTGATTTTTTCAAACTCATCCAAACTGAATGTGGTTTGGGCAATCAAAACAGTTTTTTCTTTTATGTCCAAATTTTCTGCGTCATCCACAGATTGAACCACAAAAAAACTTCCGCCCATGGAATTGTCAAAATAGCCAGAGATTCCTGTCACTTCTCCATGATTTTTGTCCCCCGCCACCACCAAATCATAACCTTTTTTGCTCCACTGCGCTACACGATTTTGACTTTGCTTAACGCGAGGACAAGTGGCATCAACAATAATCGCACCTTTTTCTTCAAGGGATTGAACAGTTTGGGGCATGGTTCCATGGGCACGAATCACTACTGGACAACCAGATGTGACAGCCGAAAAATCATTGTCCAAAATGGTCATTCCATTTTTTTTAAGAGACTCCATCACTGAGGGATTATGAATCAATGGTCCCAAAGTAAACATAGGCAGATTTTGTTTTCCATATTCCTGGACCGTTTTTTCAGCCGCTTCCACTGCTCGACGGACTCCCATGCAAAATCCCATGACAGATGCTTTTATAATTTCCATATATGTTATTTTAATAAAAAGTTCTTGAAAATTCAAATGAAAAATCTTTAGCATTTAGGGTCGTCCAAAACTGTCCCTAAAAAAAATCCCCACGACAAAAGCCATGGGGACAAAAAATTTTAGTTGACTCACATCCCTAAAGACTTAACTTCAGAGACTTTCCAAACTTACTCTGCATCTAAGGCAGCTGTCTTTTTTTCTTCAACTGGAGTCTTCTTGTTTGTGTGAGGTCTTGTGTGGTTTGCCCATTCACCGTTCTGCCAGTTGCGGCGTGTCCAAGAGATGAATCCAGAACTGATGAACATTGATGAATAACAACCAGACAAAAGACCAATTGTCAAAACAATTGCGAATGTCTCAATTGAACCAGTTGTGAAAATCCACAATGACAAAGAAGCAAACAAAGTTGTTACAGTGGTAATGATTGAGCGAGACAATGTTTCGTTCAAAGATTTGTCCAAAATCTGATTGAAGTTTGTTGCCTTTGTATTCTTAATGTTAAATCTCAAGCGGTCCAAAATAACGACAGTTGCATTGATTGAGTATCCGAAGATTGTCAAAACAGCAGCCAAAGTTGTGGTTGAGAATTCAATCTGGAACCAGCTGATGAATGTGAACATAATAAGGAAGTCGTGAACCAAAGCAACGATTGAACCCAATGCAAAGTCCCAGTGGAAACGAATTGTTGCATACAACCAGATAAGGAAGATTGTCAAGACTGCCAAAAGGATTGAACGAGTCAACAAAGATGA
>JAZUEV010000327.1:0-11638 GCA_045640345.1 Treponema sp. | reverse complement strand
AGTCGTCGGAGATATGGAAGCGAAGGCTTGAATACAAAAACATCTGCACAAGCGAAGAACGAAAGTCGTTGCTGGAGAAAAGATTTCACTGGGAATGGATTCGACCTTTAATAATAGTCTTTTTTTTCACAACAAAACCTTTTGAAAGCCAAGCAATTGTCTAAAAAACAAAAAAATGCTACAATTTTCAAGATTTTTCAAAAGGAAGGTAATGTATGAAAAAATCAATGTTAATTGTAGCCGCTGTTTTGGCTGCATCAATGGCTCTTACTTCTTGTGGAAACAAAGGACCAAAGAAGATTTCAGTAGGTATTCTTCAGTTGGTAGAACATGCTGCTTTGGATGCCAACTACCAAGGATTCGTGGACGGACTTAAAGAAGCTGGATATGTTGACGGCGAAAACATCACCATCGACTATCAGAATGCCCAGGGTGAACAGGCAAACTGTACAACAATCGCAGACAAGTTCGTAAGTGACAAAAAGGATTTGATTTTCGCAATCGCAACTCCAGCAGCTCAGGCAGTTGCAGCAAAGACCGAATCAATCCCAGTTCTTATCTCATCTGTCACAGACCCAAAAACAGCAGGATTGGTTGATTCCAACGAAAAGCCTGGACACAACATCACAGGTACTTCAGACTTGACACCTTGTGCAGCTCAGATTGACCTTATTAAGCAGCTTTATCCAAACACAAAAAAAGTTGGTATGCTTTTCTGTTCAGCAGAAGACAACTCTCGTTTCCAGATCAACTTGGCAGAAGCTGAATGTGACAAGATTGGTCTTTCTTACGAAGAATACACAGTTTCCAACCAGAACGAAGTTATGACAGTTGTTCAGAGCATGGTTGGAAAAGTCGATGCAATTTACGCCCCAACAGACAATATGATTGCCGCTACAATGGGTGTGGTTGGTGAAGTTGCAGCAGACGCAAAGATTCCTGTAATCTGTGGTGAAGAAGGAATGGTACAGGCTGGTGGATTGGCTACTTATGGTCTTAACTACTACCAGTTGGGAAAACAGACAGCTACAATGGCAGTAAGCATCCTCAAGGGTGAAAAGAAACCTGCTGATATGGCTATCCAGTACCTCACAAGCTGTGACTTCTCTTACAACCCAGAGACAGCAGATTTGTTGGGAATCGATTTGTCCAACATCCAGTAATTAACCCATGACCAAGCAAAGCCCTTTCCACAACAATGGATTGGGCTTTTTTATTTTTTTCAAACATCAATATCCCCAAAACGATTTTTAACACCGAAAAACAGTTATGGAAATTTTTAGAGATGCCCATAACAGTAAAAAAAAGAAAAAACGCTGAAAAAATACTTTTTCATTAAACACCAATTGAATAAAGTTGACTATCTTTCAATAATTTCATATAGTTTAAGTATTATGGCTAATAATGGCAATTTTTTTGAAAATCTTTTTTCTCAACTTTTTGGCGGCAACGATCCTGAAGCAATCAAGCGTCGTCAACTAAAGAATATCGCAAAAGACTATTCAAGAACAAAGAATCATTTCTATAAATACAACGGAAACCAAGCCCTACCCGCCATGGCAAAGTTCTTTTATGAAATATACAACACGATTGGCGCAGCACAGGCAATGTTGAACACATCAACTCCAAACATCCTCAAGAGCATGGTTTTGAACGCATCCATCTCTGACACAGCAAGAGAACTTCTTGAGGAAATGTCCGAGGAAAGTCTAAAGCAAAAAGCAAGAACCGTCCCAATCAAGGAACTTTCAAAGCAGGTAAAAGACACCCTGAACTCTTTTTTGGCAGAATTTGATGGTCAAAAAATCAAGGCAACGGACGAACTTTACAACAACATGCTTATGTTCGACAGCTTCTGTAAATTTGACTTCTATTTTATGCTCAAAAAATTTGACAAATCCCTGAAGGAAAGAAAATTCGACGTTCAACCACATTTCGACCCTACATCCGGAACATATGTGGCTGAAGACTTGAAGAATTTCTTGGCAGTCGCTTGGGTTCTACCTTTGGACATGGCATCATGGGAACCAGTCTTGAATCTCCTTAAAAGTCGCAGCTCCAGCGGTGTGGATGTGGTTATTCCTGCCAACTGGAAAAAAGTGCTGTCAAAGCTTAGGTCAATCCGTGGCGGTCGAATTTTTGAGATGATTATCCAGCTCATTACAGAAGACCCCGTATATAGGGAAGTTTTTAGACCAGAAGACAACCATATTATGGATGAATATCTCCAGCAGATAAGACGAAGCGTGGAAGACAATCTTGCAAAAATCAAGGAAGCCCATACCACAGGAAAAATCGACAATCTTGTAAAACAGGTCTTTGGAGATGACCCAATCAGCGGACTTCGCAACTACAATGAAGAATGGAGTCAGCCTTTCGAGAAAAAGGGTTTTGAAGGATTTACATACATCAATCCTATGCGCTACCTTCGAAGTTTCCTGATGAATTTTGTCAAGAAAGATTTGACGGAACTTTCTGATATTATCTTGGTTCGAGGGGAATGGACTGACCAGCATCAAGCAGAACCCATGAGCAACGCCTATCACGAGCTTTTGCATATCACAGAAAAGATTGCAGAATTTGATGAAAAAGTTTCCGAAACAGGAGAGATTGGTTTAAAACTCAAGACCTATCTTCCAAGAGCCGACAGGGAAGCAGATGCAAGGAAATTCATAAAGACCCTTCTGGGAGATGTCAACGATGAAGCCGCTCGAATCATCCTGGACTCATCAAAGAATTTTGTTACCTACGACAGAAATCTTAAAGCCGTGGTAGAAGATTTTGCCAAAGCTCCACGAAGCGAATTGATTATGAACTGGAAGGACTTGGACAAATTCTCGGAGGGAAAACTAAAGCAGATGTCCATCGACACCTACAAAACAATCTTCAATTTTGTGGGTCTGATGCAGAATTTCCAGGTAAGCGTCAACGAAAAAGCATCCGCCCATAGATAGCAAAACCAAAGTCCTTGGATTACCCAGGGACTTTTTTATAAACAGACATCTTCAACAATTACAATCCCAGTAAGCTAAAAATTAGGCGTGAATTCAAGGACATCCCTAAAAACTGCAATTTTAAAAGACTCTCTTCCTAATTTTTTCAAAATCTGATATAATATTCAACATGTTTTTAAGTATAGCTTCTTTTTCAAGCGCCATGCTAGGTGGTGTTTCCCAGGGAATCCTTTGGGGAATCATGGCATTGGGTGTCTACATTACTTTTAAGATTTTGGATTTCGCCGACATGACTGTTGACGGAAGTTTTGCCTTGGGTGGTTGTACATGTGCAATCCTTATTACCCAGGGATGGAATCCTTTGTTGTGCCTATTGATTTCGGTTGTGGCGGGAATGTTGGCAGGATTTTTTACGGGAATTCTTCACACAAAACTTAAGATTCCTGGAATACTTGCAGGTATTTTGATGATGCTGGCTCTTTATTCAATCAACCTGAGAATAATGGGTGGACCTAACAGACCTTTGGTTAGAACCGATGTCACATTTATGAACCAGATCAACGATTTGCTTCACCTGAAGGACATCTTCAAGGACAACGCCACATCAGTCTCCAGCTTGATTACGGGACTTATTTTCAGCGTGGTTATTATCTTGGTGCTCTATTGGTTCTTCGGCACTGAAATCGGTTGTGCAATTCGAGCCACTGGTGACAACGGTAAAATGGCAAGAGCCCAGGGAGTCAACACAGACAGCATGAAGATTTTGGCATTGATGCTTGCAAACGGCTTGGTCGCCCTCTCAGGAGGATTGGTCAGTCAGCAGCAGAGATTTGGAGATGTAAGCATGGGTATCGGAGCCATCGTTATCGGTCTTGCGTCAATCATCATAGGCGAAGTCATATTTGGACATCATTTTGGATTCTGGTATTATCTTTTGGGTGTCCTTCTTGGTTCGGTCATCTATCGTCTCATAATTGCAATCGTCTTGCAGTTGGGAATGAAGAGCCAGGACATGAAACTGTTTACCGCAATCATTGTTGCATTGGCTTTGTCAGTACCAGTCTTGAAAACACAGATATTCAAAAAGAAAAAAGTTGTTGCTGAAAAAGAAATCGCTCAGGAAATAGCCGACTAAGGGAGATGGATATGTCAGATAAAATTATGCTTGAAGTAAAAAACGTGACAAAAACCTTCAACCCTGGTCAGATTACTGAACGAAAAGCTCTCAGGGGAATTGATTTATCTTTGAAGGAAGGTGATTTTGTAACAGTCATCGGTGGAAACGGTGCCGGAAAATCTACACTTCTGAACATGATTGCAGGAGTCTACAGTTGCGACACAGGTTCAATCACTTTGGATGGTGTTGATATAACCCAGATGAAGGAACATTCAAGAGCAAAATTCCTTGGCAGAGTTTTCCAGGATCCAATGATGGGAACAGCAGCCTCCATGCAGATTGAAGAAAACTTGGCTATGGCTTACCGTCGTGGCAAAAAACGTGGCCTTGGATGGGGAATCAGTGCAAAGGAAAGACAGTTCTACAAAGACCATCTTGCGAAGCTTGACTTGGGATTGGAAAATCGTATGCAGACAAAGGTGGGACTTCTTTCTGGAGGTCAAAGACAGGCTCTTACACTTCTCATGTCCACACTGCAAAAACCACAACTTCTTTTACTTGATGAACATACAGCGGCGTTGGATCCAAAGACAGCAAAAAAAGTTCTTGAACTGACTGAATATTTTGTCCAAAAAGATAATCTCACCACATTTATGGTCACCCACAACATGAAGGACGCTATCCGCTATGGAAATCGTTTGATCATGATGCTGGATGGAAAAATTGTCTATGAAGCAAGCGGTGAAGAAAAAAAGAATCTGCAGGTAAAAGACTTGCTTGAAAAATTCCAAATCGCAGGTGGAGAAGAATCCATCCCAGACAAGATGGTGCTCAGCTGATTTTGGGCTTGCGATAAAAAAGCAACCCCTTGGACTTTAACTTCCTTCAAAATATCAATTTCTGGTGTTTTGTCCGATTTTCCAAGGGGTATTTTTATGGGCATCTCTAAAATATCACACGGATTTAATCTTATCTAACGATATCCTCTCAAAAAAAGCGAAGAGCGTTAGCAAGGAGCAAATCCGTTTGTTTTATTGAGACAAAATGTCGGGTTCAATTTTTTGCACAACTTATAACATAAGACAAAGCATCCACATTTTTTTGTGAAACCCGACACTCGTTCTTTTTACTCCTCCCAATCATCACCATTGGAATTGCTTGCCCGACTGGTGTTATCGGTTTGAGTCTTGACCGCAGCACTCAAGTTTTTGGCTCTCTGTCTATAGTCGTTGGCCTTTTGCTTATCACCTTTTGCTTCATAGAGGTTCGCAAGATTTGAAAATCCCTGACGGAAAGACCCATCCCTGTCTGTGGCAAAAGACAAAATCTCAATAGCCTTATCGTCCCTTCCCAATGAATGACAGATTTTTGCAAGGGCGTTCAGATTCTGGTTGTTATAGTCCACATAATCAAGGGAATCCACCACATCTGAAATATTTTTCTTGACCAATCCACTGTTTTTGTTGTTCATATTTTCAACCGTGGATTTATTCAAAACCAAAGTCAATTTTGAATTCTCGCTAGGCACGGACACATAACTTTCCCAAGCGGAAGCCAAAGTCGTAACTTCAAATTCCTCTTTTCCAATCACCTTCGAGGCAGTCTTCCATGCAGCATCAAATCCGTCACAAAGAATAGTCGTCTCGATTGGAATCCAAACATGACCGTTGATTTCAATGACCAAATATTTATCACCCATGTTGTCCCAGAATGGACTATAGGCAAGACCTGTGTCAAAGGCGGCAAAAATATGTCCCTCGGTTGTAATCAAAGCGGAATTTATTCCAGTGCTTTCCATAAGGGAACAGAAAAGCGTGGTCATATCGTCGCAGTCCCCTCCCTTAAGTTTAAGAGTCTCGGCAGGGAAACGAACAGTGTCAACAGCATATTCATTATCAATAACCTGGGTAACTGGAGTCGTAGGATCCGCCGCATAGTTCAAAGGTATGGCTCCCATTGCATCGGAAATCTGGATGGCTTTTGTAATATTGGTTGAAATCACTGTGTCAATCTTGTGGTCCAAGGCATTGAAAACAAATTCCGAAACAGCAGTGTCATTTGGCTGAACAAAACAAGCAACCATGGCAGTGTCGGCCCATGTCAAAGCAGATTTTTTGTAGATGGTCACAGGTCTTGTAACAACGGATGAACAATTCTTTCCATTCTCGGTCCAATTGATTGTGAACTGCATCTGCACAGGTGTCGCCTCGTTGATGTTCAGAACACTTTTATTAAGCAGCGTGGAGACAGGAAGATATGTATCATCACCAGGTTTCAGAGCAGGAAGAACTTCTCCTTTGCTTGGAAAATCCATATATTTTCTGACATAGGATGTGACAGATATGTTTTTGATTTCAGAATCGGAATTATTCACCACCCTGATATAACCAGATGGATTTGAGGCATAGACACTCATAAGGGCGGGGAAAAGAGAGTTCAAATCTACCGACAAAATTTCAAGGGAAATGGATTGGGCTTCAACAAAAGTTCCGTCGGTGGAAAAAGCGTTCTTCAATTCGGCATACATTTCCTGGACTTCATAATCATGGGGCACCTGCTTTTTAAGTTTTTCCAAAAGCTGCATGGCCTTCTGATATTCACCCTTGGCAGTTTCTTCTCCATATTCATCAAAAAGATTCAAAGCCTTTTCAGAAATCTCCATTGCCGATTTTTTGTTGATGGCGACTTCGCATCTGATTTTTTTATTGGTGACATTCACATCGGCGGGACATATCTGAAGATAAAGCTCATAATTCTCCAACGCAGTCTGATAGGATTCATTTTCAAAATAAGCGTCGGCGATTTCAAGATAGGTCTTTGCCTTGTCCAACAAAGTTTCTCCCGAATTGCCGGAATTGC
This sequence comes from Treponema sp., assembly GCA_045640345.1. Classification (GTDB taxonomy): domain Bacteria; phylum Spirochaetota; class Spirochaetia; order Treponematales; family Treponemataceae; genus Treponema_D. Next base: position 4,708 of record JAZUEV010000327.1, on the reverse strand, counting down.
TTTTCATAATAGATGCCAGAACAGCAGGAAGTTTTGTCCCCTTTTCTGCATAGCGAACCATATTTTTGGATGAAACATCATAAAGATAGTACATTCCGTTTGATTCCGCCAAAACACTTGCATAAATATAGGAACCATCCAATTTTTTTGACCAAAGCAGAGAACCGTCCTTGTCATAACGGTAAATGGAATCCTGGGTCTTGGCTATGAAACTTCCGTCGGTAAGCACCTTGTTCAACTGAGCATTAGGAATCCCTATTTGGACAATCTTTTTAAACTGACCATCGGCTCCATAAACAAAAACAGCTCCGTCACCACCAAACCAGATTGTCTCATCAGGTCCTGCCAAAACAGCATTGGTGTTGGTCAAAGGAAAATTAATTTTATTAGGCAGTCCAGATTTTTTTGGCAAATAGACACACCGATTCACATACAGATCAACAACATAGGGTCTTCCTGAATCAAAAAATCGTAAAGTCAAATTCGCCCCTGACGGATACTGATATTGATCTACCGAAAGTTTTTTGTCATCCTTGTCAAAAGTGTAGATGCCAGGATAGGAAAGATTTCCAAGGACAATATTTTTTCCGTCAACACATTTCAATTCCCAATCACTATCAGCAGAAACTTTTGCCAGTTTTGGATTTAGACTTGATTTTGCATCCCAGGTTGGAGAATAATCGGTTATCTTGTTGCCCTCTTTCATAACAAAAGAAAAATCATCCCTGGCCGCAATGGACACAGGTGCATAGGTAGTTCCAAGTTCAAGATGTCTCACGTCAACAAAGTCAGGCTCCTTTGACAAATCCTTTTTTTGTGCAAAAGGGATAAAACTTGCCACATATTCTTTCATCAAAGTGCCGGAATCAGCTACGGTTTCGTTGACATAGTTCCAGAAACTTCGGGTCACATTGTCTTTGTCCTTAATTTTTCCGTCGATTTTGTAACAACCGTCGTAATCATATTCAAACTCAATTTCCAGCAGGGGTCTGCAAGTGTCTGGATCGATATGGGTCTGGTCGTATTCATCCAACTGCTTTTGTGCCTCTGCGATTTTTTTATCATATTCCAGCAAAGAATCTTCCTGACTTTTTCCATCATAGGTAATGATTTTTAAACCGTATCCTGAATACTGGTCCTGCAGTTCCTGCTGACGTTTTTTTTCGTCCTTTAATTTTTTGATTCTATCTTTCAGGTCGTCTTTTTCACTTCTGAGTTCGCCCCAATTGTAATAGGTTCTGGCAAGGGGCAAAGAATTGTAATCAATGACATCCACCCCGATTTTTTTTCCACGCTCCTGGATTTCCTGGAAGATTTTTTCAAAGGTTGAGTCCATCGCTTCTTTCATTTCATCGTAATCGTCCATGTCGTCCAGTTCCCTAAAATAACCGTACTTGACTTCTACATTCACATAAAGATTTTCAGCAAAAAGTGATGCAAAACAAAAAAGTCCCGCAAGAATCAAAAAGTTTTTTTTCATAACGACCTCCAGTCAACAAGAACTCAGTTTTTAAACTTTCTTCTATTATATATGGTTACATTCTAAATTACAATTGGATTTTGGTCTTGGATTGTCAATGGATTCTATCAAAAAAAATAAAGCCGTCCTCAGTCCAACCCACTGTTTGAACGGCTTTTTGGTCTACAACTTTTTTTAGTGGTCGACAAATGGAATTTCTTTTTAGTACTTTATGATTTAGAGACTCCTTTTATAAAACCACGGCAGAAACTTTCCGATAATTAAATCGCTCTCACATAACGAGAGTGCGCACCCTTTAAACTGACGGCTGCCTCCCAAAATCATAAATCTTGATCAAAGGAGGCTGTGCGTATGACTAAGTTCAGATTGATTTTTATCTGCGCGATAATCGTTGAACTTTTGTTCTTCGCTTATCCAGCTTGGTAACGCAGGTCTCTTGCCAAAAAAAAGAGATGTAAAATAAAGCCGTCCTCAGTCTAGACCACTGTTTGAACGGCTTTTTAACCCAAACGTGGAGGCAGACCCAATGTTTACTGGGTGCGCTTCCTTTTTTTAGTCTACACTTTTTTTTTCTTGTGGTCAATATCAATTGGAGTCCATGAAAAATGCAATCTTTAGAGATGTCCCAGCTTTTTCATACTGCAATTGATAATTTCCATTTTTTACTGTATTCTATAGGTATGGCTTATGAAGTTACAGCGACCAGACGAAGGCCGCAGAGTTTTGATACATTGGTGGGACAGGATTTTGTTGCCGCCACCTTGAAAAATACAATCCAGACTGGAAAAATTGCCCACGCCTATCTTTTTTCAGGACCAAGAGGTTGTGGTAAGACATCTACATCCCGAATTTTGGCAAAGTCCCTGAACTGTATGAAAGGTCCCACCCCTACCCCTTGTGGAGAATGTGAGGCTTGCAGAGAGATTACGGCAGGTTCATCCATGGATGTAATTGAAATCGACGGTGCTTCAAACACAAGTGTCAACGACATCAGGCAGATCAAAGATGAAGTCATGTTTCCTCCAAACTCTTGTCGCTACAAGATCTACATAATCGATGAAGTCCACATGCTTTCAACCAGCGCATTCAATGCTCTTCTAAAGACAATCGAAGAACCTCCCCAGTATGTGATTTTTATTTTCGCCACGACAGAATTGCAGAAAGTTCCCGCCACAATCAAGAGTCGTTGTCAGCAGTTCAACTTTAGGTTGGTCCCAATTGAAAAAGTCAAGGAACAGTTGGCACAGGCTGCTGAGGAATTGGGAATCAAGGCAGAGGATGAAGCACTTTATTGGATCGCCAGAGAATCAACTGGTTCCATGCGCGACAGCTATACATTGTTCGACCAGGTTGCGGCATTCAGCGACGGTGAAATCACCTACGACAAGATTCGTGATAAACTTGGTCTTGTGGGTGTGGACCGTCTTAATGATTTGTTTGGTCTCTGCGTCAAAGGTGATACGGCTCAAGCTCTTCTGCATTTGGACGAATATCTGCAAAATGGAGTGTCCATTGAACAGCTGATCACAAACTGCACTGATTATTTGAGAAGTCTTTTGCTTATAAAAAACGGAATCACCAGGGAAGCGCTTTTGGGACAAGGGGCAGACAGATTCAGCAAAGAAGTTTTGGACGCATGGAATCCAGTACAAATTGAACGAGCCTTGGATATTTTCATGAAGCTCTACAGGGATATCCGCTATAGCTTGAGTCCTCGATATGAATTTGAGTTGGCAATAAGTCGATTGGCTTGGTTGAGTCAATATGTTTCTCCGGCAGAAGTCAAGGCGGCAGTGGATGCAGTCAAACCTTTGATTGAAAAATCGGCATCAGCAAAGACTCTTTCATCGGGAACACAGGTTCAGGTAAATCAACAGTCCCCAGAATCCACAGTCCCTCCCCAGCAGAACAGTCGCTCAGGATATGTGGCAAAATTTTCTGCATTGGAAGAACAGTCAGCGAACAACCAAAACCAGACCCCTTTTCATAATGGTGGAGCTGAACCACCTATAAAAATTTCAGCAGTGGAATACGACGGAGATTTCTATAATCCAGATGAAGATTTAGGAAACCCTGATGATTACGCTCCGGCTCCTGAAAATGAAAATCCACCAGACATGGCTGCATTTGTGGCTGAACTTGAAAAAAGGGAACAAAACTTTTTTGGTGGAAAACCTCAGCCTGAAAAGACAACCCAGCCCCAACCACTTGTTCCAGGTGCAGTCGATTTGGGAAATCTATCAAGCGTCAGGGCAACCATGATAAAGGATTTTTCTGTGGGCGACGGTATGGTGTCTGGACTTTTGGAAAAAACCACGGACTGGAAAATCGAAGGCGATAAAATCTTCTGTAAAATCCAGGGTGGATTCCAGTTGAACCAGATAAAAGGTCACAAGGGAAAAATCGTTGACTATCTTGCAAAAATGTACGGAAAGCCAATGGATTTTTTGCCGCAGCTTGAGGAGATAAAAAACAATGGTCCTGAAACATTGCCAAAGGAAGTTGAAATCCTGAGGGACATTTTCAAGGGTCAAGTTGTGTAGGAAAAACTAGTGGAAAAATCAACAAGGGATGCAGCCACTAAAAATTAGATAACAGGAGATTTTTATGAATCCATTTGAAATGTTTAAGAATTTGGGCAATATCAAGGAACAGTTGCAGCAGGCGAAAGACAAAATGTCAGACATCACAGCAACAGGAGCGTCCGGCGGAAACATGGTCAAGGTGACACTTAACGGACAGTTCGAGGTGGTCAATATTGAACTGGATCCTATCTGCGTTGACAACAGGGATGTTCCAATGCTACAGGATTTAATAAAAGCAGCACATCACGCAGCCTTGGTTAATCTTCAGGAACAAATCCAAAAAGAAATGGGACCAATGCTTTCTGGACTGAACATTCCAGGTATGAACTGATGAACGCTCTGGAAGAAATCACCGAAAGCTTTTCCAGACTGCCTGGGATTGGTAAAAAATCTGCATCCCGAATTGCGTCCCATCTTTTGAAATGCGACCCGATTTTTATGGAAAGATTTTCCCATCAGATATCCACACTGCAACAAAGGATAAAGCCTTGCTCAATTTGTGGCGCATGGACAGAAAACGACCCTTGTCCTATATGTCAAAACGAAAGCAGGGACAAATCCCTTATCTGTGTGGTGGAACAGGCTCAGGATGTGGCAACAATCGAAAACTCCCACGAATTTTCAGGACTTTTCCACGTGCTTG
>JAZUEV010000326.1:0-2402 GCA_045640345.1 Treponema sp. | reverse complement strand
CGCGACATCTGGCACTTGAACAAGGTTAAGATTGAAAAATAATTAAAGCCTTAAACCAGTAAGACTTTAGTCCATCTTCATAAGAACAAGGGTCGCAATTAAGACTCTTGTTCCAAAAGGTCCACTCCGGTGGATCTTTTTTTTTCTTAAAATCAAAAATTCAAAAAAAATACGCTGATTTATTCAGAATCGCCAAACAAGTTTTTCATTGCCTTAAGTCCAGCTAGGCCGATTTCTCTAAGTCTAGCCTGTTCTTCTTCCCTAGAAACAAACTGTTTCCTGTATTCGTGCCACAACATCAGAGCATCATCATACTTTTTTACGAAATTAGGTGATTCAGAAGTGTAATCATCCAACATCATCTTATGCTGAAATGCAATTGCCAAGCCCTCTTTCAGGTGCATTACCTTAGACCCACTTCCTTTATATTCAAGGTGTTCTTTAGCTTCTTCAAATGAATTCCAGTTGTACTTTTTTTTAAGTTCCCCGTCACCTTCAAACTTGTTGACATTTTCCCAAACACCGAAGATATTTCCGAACCAATCTCTTGTATGTCACCAAGAACTGTGCCGTTGTAGTCTTTTAAGTACTCAAGTCTTACGAAGATTTTTCTTCATCTTCCTTTGTTACGCTGTTCAGGATATCTTCCAATAATTCTGTTTCGTTATATTTAACCATAATCATCTCCTTGGTGGTATAATCTTGTAAAGAATCATTGAAAAGCTTCAAACCGGGAGCTGCATCCTAAATATCGCCGACCGATTTAGTCCACATTTTATAAGCCAGTATGTGAGAGCCGGATTACTTCTGTTTCTGGAGTCTGCGGAGAGCTACATCAACATCTGATTCATCTGCTCTAGAATCGTGTTTCTGGATAATTGCGAGAATTGCAGCCCTGTCGTCTTTATCAACAGTGCCTTCCTTAATCGCACTTACAGCATCAATAATACCCCAGTTTACATTCATTGGTGAGATATGTCTTTTGTTTTCCATAATCATCTCCTTGGTGGTCTATCACATTACATAGCGTATTTTGTAAACTTTTCAAAAACGGTCTCAGATGTATTTGTTATACGCAATCTTCTGGTTGAAAACAGCGAAAAATATTGGACATCCCTAAAAAATCCACGCAAAACTTGTCCCGGTCTTTTACAGCAAACCAAAACAAATTCTGCATGGATTTTAATACAATATGGCATCTCTAAAAATCCACGCAAAAGGATTAATGGGAGTGAACAGACACTGGTCTAATAAATAAAATCAGAAATCCATCCCCTTGCAATAACCAATTCACCGGACTCTTCCAACCTTCTGATTATTTCAACAATTTTTTCCTGGGCGTCCTTTACTTGAACTTCGGTGCAATCCAAATCTTCAACCTGTTTCTTCAAACTCTCCGCCACTTTTTTGCTTACATTTCTATAAACCTTGTCCCTGACTTCATCATCACAAAACTTCAATGCCGCAACAACAGTTTCTTCATCAGCTTCCCTCAACACTTTCTGGAAATCCCTGTCAGATATATTCATCAAATCACAAAATTCTACTTTCAAAGGATTCTTTATTTCACCGGAAGAAATCAAATCCACCATTTTTTTGACAATCTTTTCCTGACATTCTGAAACTTTTGCCGAATCAACGGTGATGTATTTTTTTTCAAGACAAGACTTTGTGCGCCTTGTAACAAAATAATTGAGAGAAAGTCCCATATATCTGTTGGCAACAAAAACATCTTCCGCACTGAAACAAGAAAGCACTTTTTCCTGTTCCTCAGCTGCAAGACCGTTCATAGAAGAAAAATCGAATTCATAACTCAAACCCTCCTTATCAACAAAACTGCACGGTTTCATCTTAGGGGACAAATCATCCAGGGAGAAATCGTTTACACAAGTCTGGCCGTCGCTCAAAGTCAACTTTCCATCCTGTGCCAAAACATCAAAGGCAGCCTTTATCATTTTTTCCTGGGCTTCTTCAACATCAACAATACGGACGGGTCCCATGTATTCAATGTCCTCTTCCAGCATAACTGCACTTTCCTTGTCCAAAGCACCTAAAAATACATCAAGAATATCTTTTCTGGCGCCTTTCAAAGATTCTGCCAAAACCGCTGAATCCACACTTTCCAAAACAGACTTTATCTGCTGTCCACCGATTAAAGAAAAATCGTCAAAAATAAATAACTTATCCATATTTTTAATATAGCACTAAATTTCTAGAAGTAAAGTAATTTTTTTTAGTAAGGGGGAATGTCGAGTTTAAATTTCAAGAGCAGTTTATAACATGAATCATAAAAATTGTCACACGGATTTGAAAAATCTAACGATTTTTCTTTAAAAAAGTAATGCAAAATGGTAACTTTTTATGAAAGTGCTAAATTATTAAAAAAATTATATGATTTTGCG
>JAZUEV010000325.1:0-6526 GCA_045640345.1 Treponema sp. | reverse complement strand
TTGGACAGTTTTTGGATTGTTCGAATTGATAGATTTTTGGAGTAATCATGGACTTTAGTAGTTTGTTGCATAATTCTTATTTGCCTCTGCTTTGGGTTTCGATTTTGACTCAGTTGGTGAGCATTTTGATGTTAGTTTCAGGGAGAGCGACAGAAGCACAGAAATATATCCTTTCAGCTTTGAACGAAACTTTGGTTTATAATCTTGGTTGTGCGATTCATTACATGGGATATACCATGGAGACCTTGACTATAGGAATAAAGATTCAGTACATAACTATGTTCTTTTTGAATTTGGCCCTGTACACGATTTTTAGGCAAGTCTACAACGAGAAAAACAGTAGAGGTTTTGTCATCTTTTTGATTGTGCTGGGAGTGGTCGCCAATATTCCGATGGTCGGTGCCGCTGTGGACGGTGAAGGCATCTTCTCTTGGTTCTTCGCAGGATATGGACTTCAGGAAATCAATGGTGTGAAATTTATCATCTCTTCCAGAAACGTTTTTGAAATCGCCTATGTTTGTTTTGCCGCACTCTTTATTCTTTTGCAGCTTGGAGTTTTTATAAAGTCCTTTTTTATCGCAAAAATGAGAAAATATGAAAACAGCGTAACATTTTTCTATGTGGCGTTGATTCCTCAGATTGTTATTATTCTGGATTTGTTCTTTGGATGGTATCGAAAGGATATTCCTGTTCAACCTTTGATATGTATCATTGGTTCAATTCATTGTGTGGTGATGATGAACAAGGGGAAAGTGGCCAACCTTTATGACGCAAGCCGACGTGCGATTATGAATTCCATGACCGATCCTTTGTTTATCGTTGATAATAGATATTATGTCCGATATGCCAATAACGCAGCCAAGATTTTGTTTCCGGAATACAGTACTTTGAGTGATGATAGTTACAATCGTCTTAAGGCGTGCTCCGAACTGCAGGATATTATTACGCCTCCAATCCACGAAGTCTTGATGGAAAATGATTTCTTGGTGATTGGAAAGAATGTTTATAGACATAATCTCCATCGCATAGGAACTACAAAATATCTTCAAGGATATATAATCACTTTGGAGGATGTGACCGAGCAGAAATTCAGAAACGATATGCTTGAGGAACAGAATTCAAAACTTTCATCACTCCTTAAGTTGAGAAAGAATTCTGCTATTACGGCAAAAGACAAAATGATTTCAGGTGCCATGCTTTTTGTAAAAGATAAAGACCCTGTTACTGCCGACCACATGAGACGAACCAGCAATTATACTTTTGTTATTGCCCGTGAAATGAGACGACTGGGAACTTATGCTGATATTTTGACCGATTCATACATGGAGACTTTGGGACAGGTTGCTCCGATCCACGATTTGGGAAAAATTATGATTCCAAGCGAGATTAAGGAAAAAACTGAACTGACTGATGATGAAAGACGAACCATGAGATCCCATGTTATGATTGGTATGCAGATTGTTGACAGAATGATTGTAAATAATCAAGACGACCTTTTCTATAGACTTGCCAAGGAAGTTACCCAGTATCATCATGAATGGTGGGACGGAAGTGGATATCCAAACGGGTTGATAAGGGAAGAGATACCTTTGTCAGCACGAATTGTCGCAGTTGCTGATGTCTTTGACAATATTTCTTCCAGACAAGCTTCAAAGGATATGCATCTTTTTGAGGAAGCCTTTTCAATGATTGAAGAATCCAGTGGAAAAAGATTTGACCCAGAAGTTGTGGAAGCCGTCGTTAGTGCAAAAGAAAAACTCAAGTCCCTTTACGACCAAATGTTTGTCTAAAAATTGACATCCAGAATTTGAGAGGGTTCATTTAATTTTAGAGATGCTGAAATAAATTCAGCATGACGGTCCTGATAAAAATCCGTCATCCCGAACTTGTTTCGGGATCCGGTAGATTAAAAGACACTGGCAGAGGACTGTTGTTTCTGTGTAGACCGATTGTTTATTGTACGCCACTTGTTTGGGGACGGTTGTTCTTGGAAAAACTGATTAAAATTTCCAAATACTCGTAGTGGACTGTTAATTTTAGAAAGACCGATTATAAATTTGCAGACACACATAGAAGGCCTTGTTGGTAATATCGTGTATCTGATTAACCATACAACGACACACAGTCATATTGATTGTAGTGAAGAACAAAGGACTGGAATGACCGATATTCAGCATTACGAACTGTTAATAATTCATTGAAGTGGGACAAAAAAACTCCCAAGGGAAAGTCCGAATGGATTGTCTCAAGGGAGTCCAAAATAACTTGAGTGAAAAAAATTAAATATATTTTCTTATTTCCACACCAACAATGCAGTCATTTTTATGGGCCACAATATATGAACCAAACATGGCTGTCAAAGCATCAAATCCGGCCGCAAAAGCACAGATGATTGGAGCCACATCTTTTATCAACAGATATCCTGCCTCAAAACTTGGACCATAGGCGGCGCACATGACAGTTATAGCAATAAATGGTCCTCCAACAGGAAGTCCAGGCAAGGCAAAGGATAACAAAAGTGCCAAACCGATAACCCACATCGCTGAACCAAAAGAAATGTCCATCAAAATATAAGAACGGATAATCTGGATAAAACAAACTGTCTCAACCAAAGCCGCACCACCACGACCGAAAGCTGCGAACAAAGGATACACGGCAGCGTTTGCTCGTCTTTTTATTCCAAGACTTTCCTTTCCATGTCTCATGCTAATTCCCAAAGTCGCATTTGTGTCGCCACTAAAAAATGCCATCATAAATGGACAAATCGAAGCATACAAAATTTTCCAAGGTCGTTTTTCCTTGCAGATAATGGACACAAGTAATGGATAGAACACAAAAGCAACCAAGACCAAATCCACAATCAAAAGAATAATCATTGGCATAAAGACCTTGAGTTTTTGCATTGTCAAAAAATCCACAGTCCACTTGCAGACCAAGGCAATCATTCCAACGGACAAAAGTTCGGTAAAGACGCTCAGGACTTTATAGCAGATGTGGCTCATGGAATCAAAGAAATTGACACCCGGTTTTCCAAAAACTTTTTCGCTGGATGCTGCCATACCAATCAATGCGGCAAAAATGTACACCGGCAAAAGGAAAGAACCTTCCTTCAGAACCTCAAATCCAGAATATGGAAAAAGTTGTGTAATCAATGCAGGAACTTCCAAAGCCTGTGTTTCACTGATTTTTTCAATGGAGATAGGAATGCGAGGCAACTGCACAATCAAGGCGGAAACCAAACCAATCAGCACCAAAAAAATTGAAGAAACAATTATAGTTCCAAAAGTCCATCCAATGATTTTGCCAGTCTTTTTTTCTTCCCGCAGTTTATAAAAAGATATTGCCACGGAAAAGAAAAGCACAGGAATAATCATGTATCGACCCCAACGAACCGCAATGTTGGAGAGAAAATCTAAAACAGCCTGACCTTGGGTACTGTTGACAGGAAGCAACAACGCTGCGGCAATTCCAATTACAGCCCCGATTATATATTTCATCCAAACTTTCATAACCATCAGTATACCGAAAAAAAAGACAATTGACAATTAACAGACGAAAAATATTGGATATCTATGGGTCCTCTCTAAAATTTGCAGTTTTTAAAGGTTTCCTGTAGAAAATATGGCATCTATAATCTTCTATATATGTTGTTTTTTTGATATATTTTTTTTTGGAGGATAATATGGGTTGTGGTCGTGTGATTTTGTGTTTGATTTTTCCACCTCTTTCAGTTTTGGACAAAGGTTGTGGTTCCATTTTGTTGGTTTCGATTTTGACTTTGGCTGGATGGGTGCCAGGAGCTATAGCCGCATTGATAATCAACGAGCGTGATAGAAAATGAAAAGATATTGAACTTCTCTAAAAATTGTAAACCTTAAAGGCTTCCTATAAAAAAATCAGATATGATTTTAGGATGTTTGATAAATCAAAAAATAAAACCACTGGAAATCATGGAACTGAAAATCCAGTGGTTTAAAAATTTATGAAGATTGAAAAAATCAGTTTAGTTCTTGAACTTTACAGCTGTTCCATAGGCAATAACTTCTGCGGCTCCCTGGACGACTGCTGATGAAGCATAACGGATGTTTACGATTGCATCTGCTCCCAATCCTTCTGCTTCGGCGACCATTCTTTTTGTGGCAAGGGCACGTGCTTCGTTCATCATATCCGTGTAAGCCTTAAGTTCTCCACCAACCAAAGACTTGAAAGCCTGGGTGAAATCTTTTCCAAAATTCTTTGACTGAATTGTGCTTCCTTTTACCAAGCCAAGCATCTCCAATTCTTTTCCAGTGATGTAATCAGTATTTACTAAGATCATCTTCTTCGCCTCCTTTGATCTCTTTAATTCTTTGCACACATACAAAAATTATTACTCCAGAAATGACAGCTGGAATTATGCCTATGAGAATTTTTACAAATGCATTTGGAAGCATGTAGATAACAAATCCAAAATAAAACAGATAAAAGATTATTAAACAAATCGACACAACGATTGGTGCGACCATTTTTTTTCCATGTTCGTTCATGGGCTTCCTCCAATTTTTAATTATATTTTTAAAGTCGATTCCATGTCAAGTCAGGTTTTGTTGGGTCAAAATTTGTCATCACTGATTTTGTCTGGTTGTCAACTCTAACACTAAATGTAGCTATATAGCACCTCCTGTATCACAATGTACTACATAAGGTTCTATATGTAAAATCACAAGTCAACCTAACACTTGCTGATAGTTTTTTACACTGCGGTTTAATCTGCAAAAAAAGAGTCGGCTTTCAAAACATCTGCATAACTTTTGGTCAAAGCCTTTTCATCTGTTTCAAAATTTTTTTCTCCGTAATGTTGGTACCAATGACTGATCGGAAAATCGGTTCCAAAAAACATTCTGTCTTTAAAACCAGCATCGCAAATTGCCTTGTAAGAATCCTCTGGACAAAAAGCAGTGTCCCCCACAAGATTTTTGTATTTTGAAAAAAGATGGATAATCGGATTTGGATCTTTGCAATGGGCTAGGTGGACTTTTGTTTGTGGAAAATCATGAATCCATTTTTCAAACTGCATGGGTTCTTCGTGTTCTGAAATGCCTGTGTGAATGTAGATTGGAAAATTTTGTTCCTGAGCAAATTTAAAAATATCTGTCAGTTCATCAGGAAATTCTTTTGTCCAATTATGAATTGTTGGATGGATTGCGATTCCGTAATAATCAAAATCACTAAAAATAGAATTCAAATTTTTTGTTTTAAACACCAATGGATCTGCCCAATAAAGGATGTTCGTTTTTAAGTCAATCTCTTTTGCAAATGATTTTGCATCTTTTAATTCTTCTGTGACTGCATAATAAAACTCAAGGGCGATTTTTTCATCCTCAATTTTTGGTGTAAGATAGGCGAGTGTTGTTTCTGTAATTCCATTGTTTTTAAGAGCTTTGAAAACATCGTGATAGTCGTAATAAGTGTTTCTGAATTGTCCTATGTGTGTATGAATGTCGTGCATAATATATTTTTGAAACTTTATATTTTGTCATTCCAAACTTTACACGATTTTATATAGATTTCGATGCAAGTTTAGAATGACACCAAAATTTTATTTTCCCAAATGTTTCTCACGCCAATTCAAAACGATTTCTTTGTTTTTTGCTGCAACTGCACAGAAATGTCTGTTGATTTCCAATGGATTTCCAGTTGGACTTTCGTTTGCGTTTCGGACCATACAAGGGGCACAGAAAGCGGCTTTGTCACATTTGCAACATTCACCGTTCCCCATATCCTTCATCTTTAAGCCACGAAGCCATTTGATTTTTTCAGAATTGTCCCAGATGTTCTGCAATGTGTCGTCGTTGAGATTTCCCAAAACCATTTCCTGCCAACCAGCGCAAGGATAGACATTTCCGTTTGCGACCATACAGCAGGATGAAACTCCAACTCCACAAAGTCTTCGTTCTGGATTAAAACAGTTTGTGTTACAACGCTCAACAAAATCAGGAGCCATGATTTCCTTTTGATATTCTTCATCACCAAACGAAATCTGCTTGATTACTTCTCCTGCTTCTTCAACTGACAAACGGTGTGCAAGATTTGATGTTTCGTGATTAAACTCTGCCATCATAATGTAGTCAGTCTGCGCACGGATTTTATGTTCGTGACACCATTTCATTACATCGCCAAAATCATTTTTATTTCCCTTCATGGTTGGACAAGAAACATGGACTGGCAAATCATTTTCAATAAGTTTCAAAATTGAATTTTTTGTTTTTTCAAAACTCCCTTTAACAGCTGTGATTGCGTCGTGATGTTCTGGAATCATTGAATACAAAGAAACCTGGACAGATGAAACATTTCCTTCTTTCATAATTTGGACTGTTTCATCATCAAGGCGAGTAAGATTTGAAAGGATGTTTACATAAAAATCATACTTTTTTGCTGCCCTCAAGAACTCTTTAAAATGAGGATGAAGCATAGGTTCGCCACCACTCAAAGTAATAGACAAGACATTCATTTTTGAAAGCTGTTCCAAAACGCTGTAATACATTTC
>JAZUEV010000324.1:0-3450 GCA_045640345.1 Treponema sp. | reverse complement strand
CATCAAGGAATTCAGCTTCAAGACCAAGGCGCTTTGCAATTTCCTTTCCAAGTTCAACATCGAAACCTGCAGGAGTCTTTCCGTCTTCTGCATAGTATTCAAATGGAGGATATCCAATTTCCATTGCAATCTTAAGCTTTCCAGCTTCCTGGGTGAATTCACCCTTCTGAACCTTGTCTTTTTTAGAACATGATGAAAGAGCAAAAATTGCTGCCACTGACATTAATGCAAGAATAATTTTCTTCATAATATATCTCCTAAGAATTGTACAAAAAGATAGTCTATTATATAGAATAAAACGTTCTTAGTCACGTTTCAGAAACCCTGGAATCACTTCTGCCACAAGAATCGCAGCAAAAATTAGGACGCAGCCCAGTGCCATCTTGAATGAAAGTCTTTCCCCAAGAATCAGAGCACTGAAGAAAACTCCGAACACAGATTCAAGAGAAAGAAAAAGAGAAGCAAGAGAAGAAGGTACATATTTCAATCCAATATTCTGAAGACAGAAACAAAGCATGGAACTTAAAAGTGCAAGATACAGAAGAGACACAACGACATTTCGATTGCCGAACAGACTCCTTTCAAGAGGAGCATCAGCAAAAGGTGCTATGGCAAGCCCAAGAACACCAGCCACAAGGAATTGAAAAACAGTAAGAAGAATTACATCTTCGTCCTTAACAAACAGGGCACCACCAATGATATGGATGGCATAAAAGAATCCACAGATAAGAGTAAGAACATCACCTTTATTCATCACATACCATTTTCCAGTTTCTCCGTTCAAAGCAAGTAAAGCGATACCTGTGACAGAGAGAAAAGCCGCAAGCCAGACAAACCAGGCAGGACGTTTCTTGAGTATCGGCCATCCTAAAAGAGGAACAAGAATAACATATACCGTTGTAAGGAAAGCATTCTTGCCAGCAGTCGTATAATTACAACCGATGGTCTGAGTTTCATATGCGGTAAAAAGGAAAAGTCCAAGAAGGCAACCGTGAAGAAAAGTCTTTTTATCAAGACTCTTGAAACGACGGATAAAAATCAGGGAAAGACAGATAGCCGCAACTGTAAAACGAATGCCGACCATCCATGTAGGTCCAATATATTCAAGACTATCCTTGACGATTACAAAAGCAAAACCCCAGATTGCAGCGGTAAGGATAAGTCCTGCGCTGAAAATGTATTTTAGATTCATATTATAATTCATAGGCATAGAATAGTAGACATTAAATGGAAAGACAATCACATGGGTGAAAAAATCAGACCGAATATTTACAAATGGCAATAAGTCAAAATTTGTAAATATAGGGAAAGCATTTAAATGTCAGAACAAATAATTCAACTTCTACTCAAGATAGCCTGAAAAAACCCAGCCTGTCGTATCGCTTTTTGACTTATACCCTTCAAGGAATCCAACGGGATTTACAAGCTCAACTTTTACCCATGGAGCACTAATTCCGTCTATGGTCGCAGTAGATCCAACCTCAAGAATTAATACAAGGGAACCTGGATTCAATGTATAAAGCTTTGAAGCTCCCAGGTTAGGACGATCCCTCATTTTTAAGCGGCAAATCGGATTATAGAACTCACCAGCTTCAATGCTTTTTTTATTTCTTCCACTAGGCTCTCCGTTTCTGGAAGTATAATGACTGAAGGAATAGGGATTCCCAGAGCTCTGTTTGTAAATAGTATGTCTGTTGAAATCTACAGACCCCTCTTCCCTTTGAAATTCATAAGTAACTATGGAATCCTTAGTATAGTAGTGGTAACCCATTCCTGTAGGACCGCCATCAGTATCACACCATCCGTAGGAAGCAGCCTTGTTGAGTTTCAGTTCCTTGCCACTTACATCAAGGGTATGTATTCTGACTTCAGAATATCCTCCACCCTGACCGCCAGAAAAGCAATGTTCCAAAACGAAGGGAACAGGATTTGTCATGTTCATAGGATACTCGATTTCAAGTCCCCCCGAGGTTTCTATATTGATTTTTCCTATCCGCCCAGTAGAATCAAAATAAATGGCAGAAAGGGTTTTATATCCGCCCTTAAGCCCCGCTCCTTCATAAGTCCACCAGTTGTTCAACCTATTAACAAGATTGTCCTTTGACCTTCCGTATTCATTGCTGTTAATTGAAGGTATCACATGCTGTTGGGCAATACTCATGGTGATGCCGTTTTTGCCTTTAACAGTATTTACTGAATATTCACAGGCAATATCACATCCCCTTACAAAACCAGAATTAGAATAGCCTGATGAGTCAGTTACCCTGGCATAGTAAACCATGAAGAGGACATCGTTTTTAATTCCATAACCTGCAACATTTGAAAGCCTGACCTTTGAACCTGAACGAACAACCTTAACTTCATCTTCTGTCTTTTGACCAACACCTTTAGCAATCATAAAGGAATCTAAAATGTAAACACAATCAAGCCTTTCATAAGAAGGACAACAGAAATTTTCCATCGACGATGAAAATCCAACGTTCCCTTGGGAAAAATCATCGTCAGAAAGATACTTCACACCCCTTTCCACAGGGAAATCTGCAGTCGAAGAATAAAGTCCCCCTTGAGAAAAGACTGGAAAGGCAAATGCGAAAGCAAGGAAAACAAAAAAACTTTTTCTAAACATATGAACCTTCAGTGAATTAAAATTTGATTTTTGATGACATCATAAAAAATGGGGCTGACAAAAAAACATTGAAAGCCCCATATGCTTAGTTGTATTTTACAGATTTCAAAAAGAAATTATTCTCCTAAGAAAGCACCGAAAACCCAACCGCTAAGTCCATCGTCCTGTGAAACGTAGAACCAGCTTGCAGTGATTCCACCGATGGTAGAAGTTGCATTTGACTTGCGGGATGCAACAACTTCAGCGCCATTTTCAAACTGACCGATAACTGGACCATCTGGAGGGAATTCCCTTACATTGAGATTTGAGCCATCATCTGTAGCAACCGTGTATGTTTTTGAAACCTCCACAGAGTCAGTAAAGTCAACTGGAGACATATCGTCTGCAACATTGACATCTTCACCAAGATCGATGGCAATCTTTTTCTTCATGTAATCAGACACAGCTTTTTTGCCTGCACTCTTAAGAAGCTGTTCCTTGATGTCGGCATCTTTTTCGCCCGCTGCCTTCTTATAGAGCATAAGAGTCTTTGTATCATCTGGATCAGATGATACAGAATCACAAAGCACATAGCCTTCCTGAACAGTGTATCTGCTATAATAGCGAATCTTAAACATATCAAGGCTGATGTCTCTTTCAACCTTTCCGATTATCTCAACGATTGTTTCAGGTTCAAGAATTGTTTTTGAGAATTCACAAGGATTAGCCTCGTTGAATACTACAGCTTTTTCAAGTATGAATGCTTCACGACCATTGTAAGGAACAACTCTATTTGCCATTACATATGATTCGTTCTTCTTATATTTTACCTTGTAGAATTCAAA
>JAZUEV010000323.1:0-2711 GCA_045640345.1 Treponema sp. | reverse complement strand
CACAACATTGGTGGTGAATTTATTGATATGATTCGACTTAACGACAGCCGACACATGTTTGTTATTGGAGCCTTGAGCGGTAAGGGTATTGCCGCATCCATGAGCATGGTTGTTTTGAAGTCAGTCATCCGAACAAATTTGGCAGAGACAAAGGATTTCAAGCTTTTGATTTCAAAAATCAATTCCTTTATCCGCACCGGTCTTCCAAAGGGGACGTTCTTTGCTGGACTTTTTGGAATCATCGACTTCTCCAATGACACGCTCTACTATATCAACTGTGGAACTCCTGCATTGTTTATGTACAACCATCTTTACAACAATGTTATCGAAATCCAGGGTGAAGGTCATGTGCTTGGTTTCGCAAAGGATATCGATTCCTTGATTCGTGTAAAGAAGGTCAAGCTTACGGAAGGTGATATTATCTTCGCTTGTACTGACGGTCTCATTGAATCAAAGTCCCTCCGTGGTGAAAGCTATGGAAAGACCCGTGTCCAGTCCCAGATTATGGAAAACGCAGCTTATCCTGCAGCAAAGATGGGACAGTTTATCCACGACGGTCTTTTGGGATTCACTTCCAGAGCGTTGGAAGATGATATTACCATGTTGATTATTAAACAGATGAAATAGTTGGGAGGATTGAATGGACCAGCTTACGATTTATGAAAAAATTGGACCAAACTATATGCTTCTTGAACTTACAGGGGCAATAAATTCTTATACTTTGGGAGACTTCCAGGAAAAAGTCTATCGCTATATCGTGGATTCCAATGTGGTTCTTGATATGTCCAAGATTGATTCCATAGACTCTTCCGGTGTGGGAGTTATTCTTGCAGGCTACAATGATGGTCTTGAAAACAAAACCAGATTGCTCATTATGAATCCGTCAGAATCATCAAGGCATGCTTTGGAAAGGACAGGATTTTTGGATTGTTTTGAAATAATACATGCTGTAACAGAGGTTTCCGATGTTTCCTAGAAATGTCTTGGGTTGTGCTATGGGCGCGACCATTGCCATGGCTTTGCTTTGTTCTTGCGGAGAAAAAAAATCTGTTGCCAACGCAAACAAGAATCAAAATCATTCAGCGACATTGACTGCTCCAGAAAAGAAAGTTGAAGTACAGGCAGTAGCATTGAAAGAAAATGAAAAAAGAGGGGATCCTCGCGTTGAAGATGTGAAGAAGGTTTTGTCCAAGATTTTTGTATATGAGGAAAAACTTGACACGGACATGAATGATTTGAACATGGCTCGCAAAAAGGAAGCTGTCAGAAAGGAACGCTATGACAATAGCATAAAACTGTTCAACAATGAAGCGAAGATTGCTCAGAAGGACTTGACCGAGCAGGACTACAAGGATTTTTTGACCCAGCTGGAAAAAGTATTGCTCTGGGAAAAAGACAACGCAAATCCTGACGATATTTCGCTTTTTTATTTGGCAGACAAAGACCATTTTATTCTTGGCAGTGAAAAAGCAGCGGCAAATTATGCTCCAAAGGGGCTAACAAAAGTCACCAACTGCAAGTACTACAATGTGAACAAGGATGGCTTGAGTCTTAGGCCAGAATCCCATGAAGCGTTGCAGAAATTGGCGGAAGCCGCAAATCTTGATGGAGTAGGATTGACAGTTTCTTCAACATACAGGGACTACAAATATCAGTCAAACCTTTTCAACTATTGGGTCAGCGTGGATGGATTGATCGAAGCAGAAAGAGAGTCCGCCAGGGCTGGAACAAGTCAGCATCAGCTTGGAACTGCAGTGGATTTTGCTCCAGTTTCCGACAGTTTTGATCGCAGCAAGGAAGGTCAATGGCTCAAGAAAGCGGTTAAACAGAAGACCGAAGGTGATGATACTGTAAAATTTACCAACGCCATGAAATACGGTTGGTCTCTTTCTTTCCCGACTGTTAACCATGAGGATGTCACCGGATTCAAGTGGGAGAGTTGGCATTTCCGTTATATTGGTGTTCCAGCCTGCGAACTTCAGTATGATTGGTTCCATAATATCCAGCAGTACATGGTCATGTTTATTGATGAATGGAGAAAGACGGACAGCTACAGAAGTTTCAAGGGTAAATATGGAATTCCAGATTTCGACTACCAGAAAAATCGGGTGGCGGAGAATTTGAACGGTTCTGAAGGATACCTTTGATTCGTGCCGATGGGGTGCGTACGTTTCCTGGCTATTCTATTTTTATGATTTTTAACTTATAATGACACGGATTCAATTTTATGGTCCGTGTTTTTTTGCATCTAGAATACATCGCTAAAAGTTCCCTTTGGAGATGTCCTTTCGTTATTTTGATAAGAGACATGAACAGTAAGCCTTGATTGCGTCCCCCTGTCCAATGGAATCGAGTTTTTCATTGGTCTTTGCCTTGACAAAAATTTGGTCCTCATGGATTTCAAGGATTTTTGCTATGGAAGAAATTACGGACTTTCTATATGGAAGGAATTTTGGTTTTTCAAATTCAAGCACGCAGTCCATGTTCTGTATTTTCCATCCCTGGTTTTTGACATCGTTCCAGATTTTTTTTAGGAGGATTTTTGAATCAGCGTCTTTCCATTGAGGATCTTCCGGCGGAAAATAGGACCCAATATCTCCAAGTCCACTGGCACCAAGAAGAGCGTCGCTTATGGCATGGAGCAAAACATCTCCATCGGAATGTCCAAGTTCTCCTTTTTCGGCAGGGATTTCCATTCCACCAATCATAAG
>JAZUEV010000322.1:0-7055 GCA_045640345.1 Treponema sp. | reverse complement strand
ATTGGGAGTGTCGAAAAGCGCTTCACAGGATGAAATAAAAAAAGCATACAGAACTTTGGCAATGAAGTATCACCCAGACAAAAATCCAGGAGATGCAGTCGCCGAAAAAAAGTTCAAGGAAATCTCCAACGCCTACTCAGTTTTGTCAGACGAGTCCAAACGTCACCAATATGATATGTTTGGTTCAGGCAGCGGACAATCCTCATATTCATCTTCATCTTCCACAAGTTCATCCACCGGTGGATACAGCTATCAGGACAATCCATTCTGGCAGTTCTATCAACAAAGTCAAAGCAACCAAAACGGTCAGAAAAATCAAGAAGAACCCCAGTGGAACACTTACACATGGACAAAAAAATCTAAGCCTGTTTCAAGGAAAGATGGATTTGGAATGTTTTTGGCTGGAGCGGTTCAGGGCATTCTTTGTCTCTTAGGTTTAAGACTATTTTCACTCATCATTCCGATAAAAATACTGCTTTTGATAGGCTCAATCAAGGGATTTGTGAAAGTCGCTAATTCTTTGCAATACATTTTCAAATCCGGCAAGTCTGAGGAAAAATAAGGATAAGGGCATCTCTTAAAATTCTTTTTATAGAAGTTGCTCCTAAGAACTACAATTTTTAGAAATTCCCATAAAAAACAAAAATAACCAGGCCAGCATCAGCAAAAACCCGGTTTAATTGTGAGGTTCTAGGGATTTTAGTTTATAAAATGAACGAACCCCTTCGGCTCGAATCAATTTCTCTGATTATGACTAGCGCTCACGGAAAATAATACGTCCGCGGTTCAAATCATAAGGTGAAAGTTCAACCTTAACAGTGTCGCCTGGAACAATTCTGATATAGTGTTTACGCATTTTACCGCTCAAATGAGCAAGGATAACATGTCCACCATTCTGCAATTCAACACGGAACATTGTATTTGGAAGAGCCTCTTTTACAACACCTTCCACTTCTATAGCTTCATCTTTGTTTGCCACAAAATCCTCCAAAAGATTTCATTTGCTTTTTTTAAGTTCTTATATATAATAATATGTACAAAAAGTTAAATTGTCAATAAAGGGGAATAATATGGAAAAAGAGCTTTTAGAAAAACTAAAGGAAAAACTGATTGCCAAACAGGGAGAATTGGTTGCATCCATTTCCAATAGAAACGTCGAAGCTTCTGAATTGAAAAAAGATGACGGACCAGGCGATGAAGTTGATGCAGCATCATTTGCAGTGGATGGATATCTTTTGAACAAGCTGGGAGCCATGGATGCAGAAAAGTTGAACCAGATAAACGCAGCATTGAACAGAATGAGTCAGGGAACTTACGGTGTGTGTCTTGATTGCGAAAAGGAAATCCCAGAACCTAGATTGAATTATATTCCATGGGCCGCATACTGTGTAGAATGTCAGGGAAAGCACGACAGAATGTACTAAGATTCATCGAATCCATGAAAACGATTCTGATAAAACAAAAGACTGTCAGAGATTATCTCCGATAGTCTTTTTTTAAGTCAAAAACCAAAGTCCTTGGAAATTCCTAAAACAGTGAATTTTTAGAGACTCAATATTTTGTACATTGGATTTTCGCCGGGGTGAAGTTCTAGGATGTGTTTTTCACAGGAGAGAGCTTCGCTTGGGTCGTGGGTCACGTGGAGCAGGGTTGTTGTTCCTGTATCAGCCACAGTTTCCAGCAGGTCCAAAATTTTTGAGCGATAGTTTTCATCCAATCCGTGACAAGGTTCATCCAAAATCAGGACCCTTGGTTGTTTGACGGCGGCTCTCAAAATCAAAACAGCCCTTTGTTCACCATAGCTCAATGAATCAAAAGTCTCATTTTCACGACCTTGGAATCCTGCCAACTTTAACCATTGCCTGGCGATGCTTGATTCGAAATCAGATGCGATTCCATAAAGACCAATGCTGTCGTGGAAGCCACTAACAATCACATCAATCAAACTGGTCTGTCCAACCATTCTGTATTCAACATGAAGTCTGTAGCTGACTATGCCCAACTGTTTTTTTATGTCCCAAATGGATTCCCCAGAGCCACGACGGTTTCCAAACAAAAACACTTTCTCACGGAACACCTGCATATTGTCGCCGGTTATGAGTTCAAGCATGGTTGTTTTTCCAGAACCGTTTGGTCCACGAATCAACCAATGGACTCCTTTTTTAAGTTCCCAATCCATGTCCACCAAAACATGATGATCTTCCCAACCAACGTTCACTTTTTCAAATCGGATAAGGCTGTCGGGCACTGTGTCGGAATTGATTTGGTTTGTCAACGCTTCAGAACTTGCCTGGATTTTTTTTAGGTTGGACAAAAATTCCTCACGCTCAGCTTTTCTTGTGGCAGATTTTTTTTCTTCTTTTTCCTGAATCAATTTTTCATAATCGCATCGGTTGCCGCAGAATGTGATTTTTTTGTCAGTGAATTCCAAAACACGGTTCACGCTCTGTGGGATTTCCTTAAAACGCTCCATGCTCAGGATGATTTTCGGGAAGTCTTTTTCTTCATTTTCAGACAACTGGTGCTGGGCAATCTTGTCAAAAAATTCCAAAAGTATTTTCCTTGATTCTGCATCCAATCCAGCAAAGGGGTCACTCAAAATCAGGAGTTTGGATCCAGACAAAAGTGCTCGACACAAAAGTGTGCGACGAATTTCTCCTGTGGACATGTGCTTTAATCCACGGTCCAAAATTTTTTCAACGCCACAAAGTTTTACTTCAGGCAAAGTTTCCAGTCTGGATGCGATTGGTGGAAGGGGTGCATTTTTTTTGCTTGAACCACCAAGGACTTCGCAAATATAATGTCTACCTGTCCTACCGATGTCTTCCTTGTTGATGTATTCACTTTCATCACGGTCACGCTCTTCTTCAATCAATGCAGCGGCAACCTCCAAAGACACCAGGGCAACAGATTTTCCAAAGTCTGAAAAAAATTCTCCGTCATTTGATTCTGGAGTAAGTTCATAGGATCCGGAAAGTGCTTTTATAAAATCAGCCTTGCCTCCACCGTTTGGACCTGTGAGCAACCAAGCCTCACCGTTTTTCATTTCCCAATTTATATTTGAAAGATATGTCCTGAACAAATCTTTCGCTGCACAGTCTTTTATTTTTACATAAGTTTTTTCAAACATTTTTAAGCCTCATTTGGATAAAGGATTTCATCCAACAAATCTTCTGGATTTTTTGAAGTTCCAATGCAACCTGCATCCATCAATTCTTCGTGACTACCAAATCCCCATAAAATTCCTTGACAATCGATTCCAGCTTGGGTCGCACCTTTTGCATCATAAAGTCTATCACCTACCATGAGGACTTTTGATTTATCATTGATATTTCCCGTGGACAAGGCATAATTGATTATCTCAACTTTTGTCACACGAGTTTCTTCCATGTCGGCACCTGCAATGATTGTAAAAAATTTTGAAAGTCCATATTTATCCAAAAGTTCCTTCGCAAATCTTTCTGGCTTGCTTGTAGCGACATAGAGTTTTTTTCCAGAGTCGTAAAGTTTTTTCAAAAGTTCTGGAATACCGTCGTAAACATTTAAATGATAAAGCCCGATTGGTGTGTAATATTCTCGATAAACATCTTTTCCTTTGCGAGCTTTTTCTTCATCAAAACCAAAATAGGTTTTAAAACTTTCCACCAAAGGAGGTCCAATCATTTTGTTGTATTCACTATGGTCCAAAGGTTCAAGCCCAAATTTTTTCAAGGCATAATCAAAGGCTTCATAAATCCCCTGAGATGTATCCATCAATGTTCCGTCAAAATCAAAAAAAATATGCTCGTAGTTTTTCATAATTTTTTACCTTTGTTTTTTAGAAGCGACTTTTTTTCTCAAAAGATAAAGGACATCTCCAAAAAGTACAATTTTTAGAGACTCCATAATTTTTTAGTGACCTCGCAAACTGATGTCACTTTTTCAACCAGATGATTGATAATGTCTGTCATTTCGACCAAACAAAGTGCGTGGAGAAATCTCATATATGATTTTTGTTATTAGATTTCTCCATTCCGTCGGCTTCGCTTTCTCTAGTCGGAATGACTTTTGACACTACACATAAGGTGATTTCACTCCTTCAATAAATTTTGGATAGACAAGTTCAACCACCAAATTTTATTTTTATATAGTTCTATAGGGCATCTCTAAAAATTGTAATTTTAAAGACTCCCTATCTTTTTTACAATTCAGCGACAGCTTTCTGCAAATCCAGTTTTGAATCAATCGCTGCTTTTTGTGCGGCATCGGCAATATCTGAAAGTGTCAAATTTCCTGATTCAATCTTCTTTGCACAGTCTTCTGATTTTTTCCAAGCACATAAAATGCCTCTGGATGAATTAACTGTTCCACCGGCCTTCAACAAAAGTGTGGCTGCAATTCTAGCGGCTCCGCCTTGAGCTCCATAACCAGGAATTAAGAAGAACAACTCTGGGTAAGCATCTCTCAACAGTTTTGCATCACTTTCTTCCGTGCAACCAACCACAGCCCCTACTGGCCCACAAGTCTGACCGTTATATATTGAAGAATATTCATTCTTGATTCTTTCCAGTTCTGCTCCAACTCCATCCAAAACACGAGAACCGTTTTTCAGTTCTTGCTGTTCAATATCAACCATACCAGGATTACTTGTCCTCAGCAAAACAAAGATTCCCTTTCCAGCTGATTTACAATATTCAGTGAATGGTTTAAGAGTATCAAATCCCATGTAAGGATTTACTGTTATGATGTCTGTTTCGAAATCACCAGTGAAATGAGCTTTTGCATAGGCACCAGCAGTCGCAGCAATATCACCACGCTTGATGTCGCTAATACAAACCATTCCAGAATCTTTTACGGCTTTCAAAGTCTGAGCATAAACTTTCATGCCCTCGATTCCCATTGCCTCGTAATAAGCTTCCTGAACTTTAAAACAACAAGCACTTCCATCTGCTTTCACTCTGTTAATAATTTCTTTGTTATAAGCAAGAACCGCCTGAGCTGGTGAATCAAAAGTCTTAACAATACTTTCTGGAATATAAGAAGGATCAGTGTCCAACCCTACACAAAGCGGACCAAATTTAGCCGCTGTCTCCTGTAAAATCTGCATATTGTGTTTCATGTTTTTATTGTATCACGAAAATGAATTTTGTAAAATGGGAGATAGAAAAATTCCTGCCAACAGAGTGTATGAAATCTAAAAAATTATTTTCAACTATATCCAATATTTTAATAAAAGTTAAAAAAATAACTTTACGAAATTAAAAACCGTCCTATATTTATATGGAAGAAAATGAAAAAGAAAATCAATTTAAACACATCAGCATTTATTTTGGCAAGTCTTGTCTGTGGTGGAACTTTTGAAAAAGAAAATTGTCAGTTGGAAGAAAAAAGACAAATAAAAAATGTTTTACAGTTTGATGAAAACACAATCATTGGGCAAGTAAAGTCGATTGATTTAGAAAAATCTAAAATCAAAATCACATGCACTGGTGGAAGCGTATCAGAATATACAGTGGAAGATTCTACACAAATCCAATGCAACGGCAAAATCACCCAACTACGAAACATTAAAAAAGGTGCTTGGGTAATGATGATGCCAACAAAAGATGACTTCTTAAGTGTGGAAAGAATTTTGGTAAAATCTGTACGAGTAAAGCACAATGTTCATAATGAAGCTGCTTAAAGTTAAGGAGATCTTTAAAACATTTTCAAAAGTTCAAAAGGTGTCAAAGCAAAATTGTATTTGATTTTTTTTGAACCAAGGGCATGAACCAATGAAGCGTTTTTTGTTGCATCCAGCACTGAATATTTTTGTGCCAAAAGTCCCACAATCAACCCAGCCAAAACATCTCCACTCCCAGCTTTTGCAAGAGATGACGAACCATGAGGATTGAAAAACAAATTAAACCCATCGTTGGATTTTTGTCCGATTAAGACAGTAGCACCTTTTAAAAGCAAGACGACGTTTGGAAAAGTTTCACAAAACTTTTTAACTAAATCGATTCTATTTTTAACAATCTCTGAAACAGTAAATTTTCCAAGACCGCAATTTTCAAGCAAGACAGAAAATTCTTTTGGATGGGGAGTCAAAACAGTTGGGGATTTTTCATCACTTCTTTTTTGCAAAATGGATTTGATTTCTTTGTGATAAAAAATATCTGCATCCATGACAACTGGAAGACTTGGATTTCCGTCCAAGATATTTTTGATTGATTCCAAATTCGCTTCACGTCCAAGCCCCATTCCAAACGCAAGAGCACTTGTATTTTGTGGCAGAGTTGAAGAACACATAATTTCGTAAGGAACAATAGATGACGAAACAAGACCATCTTCATCCAACAAAATTTTCTCACCAGAGTTGTGCTGATTTTCCAAATCCACCAATGTAACAAGCCCAGCACCAAAACGCAAAGCAGACGAACACGAAATTACTGCAGCACCGATTTTTTCTCCACCTACAACAACTGCATGACCAAAACTTCCTTTATTTACATTTTGATTTTTTCTGTAAGGCAACTCGCAGTCCGATTCATCCAACAAAAAATAATTTTCATCAATTTTTTCTTCTGTAGAATTTTCAAAAAGTTCACGGCTTATTCCAAGATTCGCCACATGGATTTTTTCAACACTATTTTCATTCCATGCACTTTTTGCTGTGTCACTGAACAATGCAATTTTCAAAGCGCCCATCGTAACAATTTTGTCTGCATGAAAAAAATCTTTTGTGCAATTTCCCAAAGCATCCAACCCAGAAGGAAGGTCACATGCAAGTTTAAAAATTTTTGTGGAATTTATTTTTTGAATCAACAACAAAATTTGTTCTGGCAAATCACCGTGGAATCCACTACCAAAAACACAATCCACAATTGCATCAATTTTTTTTGTCTCAATAAAATTATTAAAAAAGTTTTCATCAAGCAGGTCGTCAACGGAAACAAAATTCACGCCGCAATTTTTCGCACGACTTTTTTGCAAAATGCACATGGGACTTTTTTCTTTTAAACAGACAGCGGCGAACACATTAACAGATTTGGAAATCAATCGTCGGGCAAGAGCATAACCGTCTCCACCATTGT
>JAZUEV010000321.1:0-10464 GCA_045640345.1 Treponema sp. | reverse complement strand
TTCACTCATATAATTAATCAACAGTTCGCTAGGATTTTTTTTATCTGCTTCAATTACAAATCCAGTATCATTGTATGAAATGAAAAAATAATTATCAGATTCCGATTCAACATCTGCAAAAACATTTTTTATTTTTTGTGTCCCAGATTCGGACAACTTAATAATCACACCATAGACATCAACATCTGTTTCAAGAAAATAAATTTTTTTATAATCATCTAATGACAAAATATTTTCTTTTTCATAAACATAAATCATGTATCCATTTATCAAAACATTATAGAAACCGGAAAACATGTCTTCCAAATCAAAACAATCAGGGAACTCTTCTCCATTGACCATCGCAATATATGCAAGGTGCGAAAGATAATAAGTATATTCAAAATTCAATTTATATACGTTATAATTTTTTTGATATAAATTTTCCTGATAAAAATTTGATTCTTCATAAGGCTCCGAGAGTTTTGAATAATCCACATATTCCACAGAATCTTTTACAGTCTCACAAAATTCCACAGCTTCATCTTTTGTCAAACCCTCCAAAGAAAGTTGACCACCAGGAATTGGACTTCGGATGCAAGCATTGACAATCGCATTATCATTTAAAATAATTGCAATATAATCTCCGACATGTTCTACCGTATAATCAGCAAGAATTTGTTTTCCAATTTCGGTGAACACAATATCTATTCTGACCGTGGAATAATAACCGTAAGTGCATTCAATTTTTTCAATCATGGAAGAGTCTATAATATTTTCATTTTCAATTACCAAGATTTTTTTTAATTTATTATATTGCTCTCCATCGTTTTTTTGAGTTGCCTCGTAAGAACCAACGACTCTTTTTTTTGTGAGGATTCTTGCAAAAGTTAAATCGCTTTCTTCCAGTTTTTCTTCATCAAAAAAGTCAGTAATTCTATTGGTTTCGTCCATATCAACTTGGGCAAAAATAAATGATTCTTTTTTTGTTTTTTGATCTTCAGCAAAAATATTTTCCCCTATCAACAAATTGATGGCAATCAAAAATAAAAAAATCTTTCTAAAACTTTTCATAACAACCTCAAAACTTTTTAAAATTTAAAAATGAATGTACCCCATCGGCACGAATTAAAATCTACCATTATCCTATATCGGATGATTTTTTATTATCTTGATAAAAGAGACAAGGGCTTCCCTAAAAATTGCAATTTTTGAAGTTTCCACAAAAAACTCTTCCATAAAATTATTTTTTTTATTATCATCTTTTTATGCGTGAACTTTCAATTAATTCAAACAAAGAATTTTTATCAAAACTTTTACGTACAGCATTGCCACTTGCATTCCAAAATTTAATGTTGGCATCTGTTGCCGCTGCCGACGCTTTAATGCTTGGACACATAGATCAAGATTCCATGTCCGCTGTTTCTTTGGCGACTCAAATTCAGTTTGTTCAAAATATGTTCATTTTCGCAATCACCTCCGTCGAAGCAATTTTGGGTGCACAATATTGGGGCAAAAAAGACAAGGAATCGCTGAACAAAATTTTCTGCATATCATTGCGATTGACTTCTCTTGTCTCTCTTGTTTTTTTTATTGGTTGTGTTTTTTTTCCAAAATATTTGATGCTGATTTTTACCAACGAAGAAAAATTAATTTCCATCGGAATCGGATATCTGAAGATTGCAGGATGGTCTTATCTTTTGACAGGAATTTCCCAATCCTATCTTACAATGATGAAAGTCTCTGACCACCCAGGTCGTACAGCAACAATAAGTTCCGTAACTGTTGTTATAAATATCTTACTCAATGCTGTTTTTATTCTGGGATATTTTGGTTTGCCAAAGATGGACGCAAAGGGAGCCGCTCTTTCGACCTTAATTGCTCGACTTGTGGAAATGATTTGGTCAGTGGGAAATTCCTTCAGAAAAAATTATATCCATCCAAAACTAAAATATTTGTTCAGCCACTCCAAGGAACTTTTTTCAGATTTCTGCAAAACTTTGGGACCAATTTTAGGAGCAAGTCTTTTTTGGGGAGTCGGTTTTACATCCTACAGCGCTTTCATGGGACATTTGGGAAAAGATGCGACGGCAGCAAATTCAGTGGCGGCAGTTGTAAGAGATCTTGCATGTTGTTTTTGCAATGGACTTTGCAACGCTGCTGGAATTGTTATTGGAAATGAACTTGGGTCTGGACAATTGGAAAAAGGAAAGCTCTATGGTCAAAAAATTTTGAAATTAGGTTTGATTGCAAGTGGAGCGATTACTTTAATCATGTTGGCGTTGACACCAGCCATAAATCATTTTGTAAAACTTACTGATGAAGCAAATCGATTTTTACTTCAGCTGATGATCATAAATAGTTTTTATATGTTCGGTCGCTCCCTTAACACAATTGTCATAAACGGAATTTTTGATTGCGGTGGAGACACTCTTTTTGATTTATACTCTCTTGCAGTTTGCATGTGGGGCTTGGCAGTTCCATTGGCGGCTTTGGGGACTTTTGTTTTTGGATGGCCTGTTGCTGTGGTCTATGCCTGCACTTGTATTGATGAAGTCGGAAAAATTCCTTGGGTGCTTCATCATTTCAAAAAATACAAATGGGTCAAAGATTTAACAAGGTAAATTGAATAAAGCCATCTTTGATAAAAATTTTTTTTAATGTTTTTATAATTGATCCCAAGACAAAGTTGCGTCACCGGTGATAGGAATTTGTTCTCCAAGATAGGTCGGTTTAACATTAAACATTACCAGGAAAAAATTTTTGACCCTCGCTAAAATTTCTCTCACTGTCCAGTTAATTTTTGTTGATCTAAAATATCTATGATTTTCCGGAGCCACATAACAAACCACGTCCAATCCCAATTTTCTTGCTATATAGACACAACGAGCAGAATGAAATTCTTGTGTCACAACTATTGCATTTTTTACGCAGAAAATATCCCTCGCTCTATACATTGTTTCGTAAGTCGAAAAACCTGCGTGATCCAGAAAAATAATATTCTTATCAACATTGTAATTTTGGGTTGTAAAATTTTTCATCACATTCACTTCATCATATCGCTTTTGACCGTGGTCGCCCGAAATCAAAATTCTATCGACCTTGCCATTGTTAAGAACATTTATCGCTCCTTCAATTCTATCATGGACAACAAATGAAACAGTGGTGGGATAAACTTTTGCTCCTGGAATTATAACCGCCTGCGATTTTGGAAGATCCAAAATATCAGTGTAGATATAGGGTTTAGAAAAATTAATCATATACAAATTTATACCCAAACAGCCAAGAACAACAAACAAAAAAATACATGCACACGCAATAAAAAAAATCTTTATAATCTTTTTCATAAATATCCCCTTTTCAACTTTCAATTATAAATTTCGAAACTTCCATAAATTTTATGATACATTTTTACCGATAATTTGTTAATAGGTATGAAAGAGGATTTCAAAGAAATGGAATATCTCTAAAAATTACGAACCATAGAGATAGCAAAGGTTTTTGTTTCATAAGGAGGTAACTATGAAAAAGTTTATTGCTTTGATTTTTGCTGCATGTTTTATCACAGGTGCCGCTTTCTGTGATCCTGGATTGAATCTTAACGCAGGTGTTGGAATCACATCATCTATTATATTAAAGCCCTATGCAAATGTAGATGTGAATGTGGATTATGAATTTGAAAATGGAATTGGAGTCGGTGGAGGAGTTAAAAGCAATTTCAACGTCATGCCAACTAGAACAAAAGATAAAGAATTTTTGGAATCAATCTGCTATATAAGTCCTTATATTTTAATGAAATATGGATATTTTACAGCAGAAATGGGATTGTGCCTCCAGAAAGATACAGAAAATCCTTTCCAAAACTTCTATGCACACCTTGGTGGAGATTTCCCAATTTGGCAAGCAGGCAAAGGAAAGGTTGGACTCAATTTTGGACTTGAAGGATGGATGTCATTATATGCCATTGACCCGGAAGATGATTCGGCAGAACAAAAT
Source organism: Treponema sp. (assembly GCA_045640345.1). Classification (GTDB taxonomy): domain Bacteria; phylum Spirochaetota; class Spirochaetia; order Treponematales; family Treponemataceae; genus Treponema_D. Next base: position 6,489 of record JAZUEV010000321.1, on the reverse strand, counting down.
TTTGCTGCAGGATTAGGCACGATTTTCACAACACTCTTTAATACAATTAAAGTAGATTTAGGAGTAAAATATTATTTGCCATTCTAAAAACTAATTGTTTGGCAACTGATAAAAGCTTAAAAATGTGGGCATCTCTAAAATGATTTTTGGGGATGTCCTATAAATTTTAAATTCCCATTTGATTTTTATAAATAAAACTGCTACACTGTCCCCATGAACAGACTTTCAAAAATTCTGCACCCGAACTTAATAAAGGGCAGTATTGTTAAATCCATTTTAGCATTTGCTATTCCTCTTCTTATTTCATATTTGTTTCAGCAATTCTATAACACTGTTGATGTCATGGTTGTTGGACATTATCTTGGAGACCAATCCCTTGCCGCTATTGGAGCATGTACTGCGATTTTTGATTTGCTCATAGGATTTGGAAATGGATTTGGAAGCGGTCTTGGAATTGTTGCATCCAGAACTTACGGCGCTGAAGACATGGACAAGTTGAAAAAAGTTGTGGCAGGTTCTTTAATCATTACAATTTGCGTAAGTCTTTTCATTATGATTTTGGGACAATTTGGTTTAAAACCTTTGCTCGTACTTTTAAAAACTCCAGCGGAAATAATCGACGAAGCTTATTCATATATTTGGATCGTGGCTCTTTTTTGTGGAGTCCTTTTTGCATACAATCTTTTTAGTGGACTTCTTCGTGCCATTGGAAATTCATTTATGCCATTGATGTTTTTGATTTTCTCATCCCTAATGAATATTTTGTTGGACATTTTGTTGATTGCAAAATTCAACATGGGTGTAAGGGGAACTGCAATTGCAACTGTCATCGCTCAAGGCATAAGCGCAATTCTCTGCTTGATATACATTCTCAAAAAAACAAAAATCCTTATTCCAAATAAAAAAAGTTTTCATGTAGGAAAAAAACTTTACAAAGATCTTGTGGGACAAGGACTTTCCATGGCGTTGATGAGTTCATTGGTCAATTCTGGATCCGTTGTTCTTCAGTCCGCAATCAATTCATTTGGAACTGAAATTATAGCAGGTCATATATCTGCAAGAAAAATATTCACACTCACCAACATCCCGATTTTTACAATGTCATTAGCGGGAGCGACTTTTGTTTCTCAAAATTATGGCGCAAATAAAATCGATAGAGTAAAAAAAGGTGTCTGGACATTGTTCATGTTAACAACAATCTGGAGTTTGGTGTGCATCATTTTTGTCCCGATTTTTTCAAGAAAACTTATCGGAACTATCAGCGCTTCTCAAAGTAAAGAAGTTTTGGATTATGGTTCGACTTATTTAAATTTCATGCAACCATTTTATCCAATCCTAGGTGTGCTTTTGGTGACAAGAAATTCTTTGCAGGGACTTGGCAGTAAAATACTTCCACTTTTTTCAAGCATAATCGAACTTTTAGGAAAAATACTTTTTACTCTTATCATTATTCCTCGTCTTGGAACTTGGGGTGTAATCCTTTGTGAACCATTGATTTGGTGTGCCATGGCGATTCAATTGATTTTTGTATATTTTACTCATCCGGTGATTAAAGGAAAAAACAAATGAAAACTACTTTCAATTATTTGAATCTTATTCCTGATTTTTCAAAAATTCGTAAACAAACGATTGGACATCGCTATGATTTTTTTAGCAGGATTCTTGATAATATTCCAGAAGTTTCCAAACTGATTATTCTCACAGATATTGTTAATTTTTCAATGAGGGATTCCAAAAAACAGGTGCAGGATATTTTTATTTTCCAACATTTTTTAAAATCAAAGTCTTTTCAAAATCGACTATCCTTCAAAAAAAATATTAAGATTGAAAATTTCATTCCAACAGGCGACGGTTGTTACATAATTGCAGATGAAGAAAATCCAGAAAAAGCTTTGGAATTTTTAGTCAACATGATTTCGGAAATGAAAGATTTTTCTAAGACATTGGACGAACCTATCCACATAAGAGTTTCTGCTTTGATTGGAAAATGCTATCCTTTTAGAGATGTGGCAAATAATTTAAACTACATTGGCGATGGCATGAACGAGGCTGCAAGAATTTTAAGTGGTGGACAAAAGTCTTTGGAAGAAGATTTTATAAAAAAACAAGATTCTAATGAAGATTCAAAATCCCTTTTACAGAAAGCAAACATTTACAGTCAGGATTCTCTTTTTTTGGGTGACAGTCTTTCTTCTCATATTGAAAAATTTTCTGAGCAAATAGAAAAATCAATTCTTTTCAAAAACGTGACAGACAAGCATGGGCTTTGTAGAAATGTAACAGCCTTGGTTGGAATAAAATAAATTTTGTATCTCTAAAAATTGTAAGTGGTGGTTGAGCTTGTTTAAGTGGTGGTTGAGCTTGTCGAAACCACCGCAAATGACAGTTATTTCTGTAGAACCAATGTTAAATTAAAGTTTTTTACAAACAGATTTGTTCTGGTTTAACGCCCCTCACGACTTTTATCTATAGACCAAAAATTATCCCAATCATTTCATTTGTCAAGCCCAATCCGAGAGCATCGTTAGATGTGAACAATGACCTTTGTTTTTGTAAGAATATCGAATTAAAATTTCTAACGAAGTGAATAATGTGGTCATTCAGCGATTCATTTTATGGAACTCAAAATTGCACCTAGTAAAAAAAATCTGGTATTATCTACACGCTTAAAATTTGCGATATAAATTAATACCAGATTCCAAACTAATGGGCATCTCTAAAAATTGCAATTCATAGAGACTCCATAATTTTTGACCAAGTTTTCTATTCGGTAACTAGATTTTTTAAGTCTTTGTTGGTCATGGCACAGACACAAGAGTCACTGTAAATGTTAACAGCTGTTTCAATCATATCAATAACAGAATAAATTGGAAGAATAATTCCCATTACTCCAACTGGCATTCCTTTTCCAGCCATAAGAGAAAGTGTCAAGAAGAAACAACCCATTGGAACACCTGCATTACCAACCGCACTGATTACTGAAATCAAAATCCAGACGATAACTGTCAAAAGATTTAATTCAACACCTCCCTGCTTCATAACAAAAAGAGATGTAACCAAAATAAATGCAGCACATCCGTTCATATTGATTGTGGTACACATTGGCAAAATAAAGCGTGTAAATTTTTTATCACACTTCACTCTGTTTTCTGTACAATCCATAGTCACAGGCAAAGTTGCGGCACTACTTTTTGTAAAGAGAGCAGTCAAAACAGCAGGCATCATATTCTTGAGATGCTTAACAGGATTCAATCCACGAATCAAAAGGAAGATTGGAAGAACAACAAAGAACTGAAGCAAGTTGCCACTTAAAACAACAGCAGTATATTTTCCGACAGAACCAGCCGCCACACCAAGAGACATTTCAGAAACCAACTGTGCAGCAAAAGCAATAATTCCGATTGGAAGAATGTTGATAAGCCAACCGATAATCATAAACATCAATTCCTGGAATCCGTTGATTACATTCAGGATGGATGTCTTTTTTTCACTTTCCTTCATCTTTGAAATTGCGAAACCAAAAACAAAAGACACAATCAAAACAGAAAGAACGTTTCCAGAAACAAATGGATTGACGATATTGTTTGGAATGGCACCAATAAAATAATCCAAGAAAGAAGAATTGCTCATGTTCTGGATTTTTTCAGCATCCACATTTTCGTAGGCGCTTGTTGCCAAAACTTCTGGATTGATTGCAAAAAACAAAATCGCAGCAATTGTCGAAGCAGCCAATGTTGTAAGAACTGTATACATGATTGTGCGCTTGAAAATTTTTCCAGTATCCTTATTTCCACCGAGACTTGAAATTGTAGTCAAAACGGAAACAGCGATGGCAGGTACCGCAGTAAATTGGAAGAATCTTGTGAAAACTGTCGCCACAAAATTGCAAACATTATCAATGGCGGAAACATGCAATGCTCCCAACACTCCACCTATCACCAAGGCGGCAATCCAAAAAATCAATTGTCTGACTTGCTTTGTCATTTGATTTTACTCCTATAAAAAAGGGATGGCAAAATTGAAGTCCATAGATGCGACGCAAACAAACTTCAATAATATTCTCTAAAAAAATAAGACCCCTAAAATTACTCTTCGAGATTCTATTTTTAAATATTTTAGAGTTGCCTCATTTTGTTCCACAATTTTATATTGTATATCATACTTCGTCAATAAGCCCAAGCATCTATGTGATGTCGCATCTAAATGAATGAACCCCGCCGCAAATATGGAGCATAAATTAAAAAAGCAATCTGATTTAGACAATCTATCCAAACCAAATTGCTCATTTATTTTAAAAGTCAAATTTTTTACGACAATTTTTTTCCATCTGCAAATGCTTGTCCAACTTTTTCACCCAAAGCATAATAGCCATGTCCACTTGGATCATAAGAGATAGGTTTAAATTTTTCCAGACTGATGTTTCCATTTTCATCAAGGATTTTTTCATCTGCACAAACATTTACAATTTTTCCAATGTAATGCATCTCATCCTTTGAAGCATCTCCATCAATTCTAAGCAGCTCACATTCCAGGCACAAAGGAAGTTCGTTAATTACAGGAGCGTTGACAAAATCACTTTTACGTGTGGTAAAACCAGCTTTCTCCATTTTCTTTGGTTCTGTTTTTCCACTGACAATTCCCACATAATCACAGGCAACCACATGTTCCACATCGGCGATACTCACAGTAAAAGCTTTGTTCAAATCAATATTTTCTGTGGTCTGGTGTTTGGAAAGTGAAATACAAATCTGGTCTGCTTCAACAATTCCACCCCAGGCTGCGTTCATAGCATTTGCTTTTCCATCTTTATCATAGCTTGCCAAAATCAAAACAGGCATTGGATAAATCATCGGCTTTGGTCCAAAATTTTTCATAATAAAATCTCCATACAAATCTTTTATTAAACAAAAACTACTCTTGCTTAATTTTTATTGGGCATCTCTAAAAATTGCAATCTTTAAAAGTTCCCAATTACTATTTTCTGCTTTTTTCGTGCTCCAATCGCCATGCAATAGTCTTTCTCAAATACTCTACATAGGTGTCATCTTTGCACATGGTTTTTCCATCAGCATTGGAAAGTTTTGCCACAGGTGAATCATTACATTCAGTTATTTTCATAACAATATTCAAAGGTTCTTCATCTGTGTCGTTTGCAATATATGTTCCAATTCCAAATGCAACTTTGATTCTATCTTTGAAACGAGCATACAAATCAGAGGCGCGTTTAAAATCAAGACTGTTGCTGAACAAAAGTGTCTTGTTTTTTGGATTGACTCTTTCATCCTTGTACTTATTGTAATAATGCTGATAGTGTGTTATCCAATCTTCTCCCCATTGATAAGGATCGCCTGAATCATGTCGGACACCTCCAAACAAAATTGAATAAGTGTATTCCATATCAAGATGGGTTGTCTTGTCACCGATTGTGTCGGTCAAATATGTTCCATTCAAAACTCCATATTCATTTGTCCAAGATTCCATGGCAAGTTTGTTTGAATAGGCTGGATTGTACATTGGATTGCCCTGTCCGACGCACATAATAAATTCATGGGCCATAGTACCCACAGGAACAACTCCATATTTTTTTGCAAGATAGACATTGGAAGTTCCAACGCATTTTGAGTCCTTGAATTTTGAATTATTTTCACACAAAGTTTTTACAGCCAAATCCTGAGCTTCAGCAGACAGACGACGGCGCAAACCAAATTCAGAAAAAGGTCCAATGTTGTAAGTTCCATCCACCAACCAATTTTTCTTTTCTTCCAACTTTCGCTTGTATTGTTCAAAAAGTTTTTCATAAGAATAATTCATCCTGAAATAAACTTCGTTGACAATCGCAAGAACAGGAATTTCATACATGGAAGTGTTGAGCCATGTACCTTTTGCTTCGATACAAAGTCCACAATCAGCACCAGAAGAAATTTCAAAATCATCAAAATGAGGTTTCCAAATTCTAAGGTGGTCAATATAATCTTCATGCAGCCACTCGATTTTTGAAAGATATTCCAATTCGTCGGATGTAAAACGCAAACGACAGTACTGATGAATCTGCTCCTTGATTTCTTCAACCATTTCTGAAGTGAATCTTACATCCTTGTTGCGGCATTTAAAAGTCCAGCGAGTTTTGTAAGATGGATACTGATGATAGATTGCCTGTCCCATGGAAAATTTATACAAGTCGGTTTCCAGTAGGCTTTGAATAATTTGATTCAGCTTCATAATTTATTCCTTCCAAATAAAATTCGAAAACAAATTCCAGCTTAAAATCAGAGAATCCTTAAACTTCTCTTCTTCCTAAATCCTTCCAATGTTTTTTGCTTGAATTCATTTTCTTCTATTATATTATGTTTTTTTCTTTTAGACAATATTGGCATCCTTAAAATGAATGTCCATATCGGCACGAATCAAATTTTCACTATCTCCAATAGTCCTTTCACAAATGTTTAATGATAATCAAGCGAAGTTAACAATCGTTAAGTAAGTTAACAA
>JAZUEV010000320.1:0-5685 GCA_045640345.1 Treponema sp. | reverse complement strand
ATATTCCGTGCATCTTTAAAAGTATTTTTTAGAGATGTCCTAATATATAGAGGAAAATATGGCTCGAAATACTTATGACGTGGACGAAAGTCTTGAAGAAAAATACGACTTCACAAAACTAAGCAGGCTTGGAAAATATGTGAAACCCCACGCAAAAACCATGGTGGCGGTAATCATCCTCATGCTGGTGACATCGGCTTTGGGAATGCTTTATCCTTATTTCTTGAAAATAATGATGGACTATTCCATTCCCAACAGAAATTTCAGGAGCATCATCTTTTTGGCTTTGGGTACTTTGGCTATATCACTTTTTACTGCCATGGCTCTCAGAATCAAAATCACTTGCATGACAAAAATTGGTCAAGGAATTGTCCACGACCTTAGAAGCGATTTGTTCGAGCATGTCCTTAAACTTCCGTTCTCTTATTTTGACTCAAGACCCCATGGAAAAATTCAGGTCAGAATCGTCAACTATGTGAACAACATTTCCGATGTCCTCAGCAACGGTCTTGTCAATACCATCACCGATTTGTGTTCATTGATTTTTATTATCATCTTTATGTTCACGATCAACACTCCATTGACTTTGGTTGTCCTTGCGGGTCTTCCGATTTTTATTGCCTATGTCTTTATCCTGAAAAAAAAGCAGAGAAAGGCCTGGAGAAAACAGTCCAATAAACAGTCCAACCTTAACGCATATATTTCGGAAAGCATCAATGGAATCCGTGTCACCCAGTCTTTTGTTCGCGAAGAAGAAAACATCAAGATTTTCAACAATCTTTCTTCCGCCTACAGAAACGCCTGGCTCAAGGCTGTCACATTGTCATTTTTGATGGGACCTTTTGTCCAGATTATTTCAAATGCCACTATGGTTGCTGCCTATGTCTTGGGAATCCATTGGATTAATACGGAAAGCTTTGGAATGACCGTGGGAACCTTGGTTGCCTTTACCGCTTACATAAGTAGATTCTGGCAGCCTATTACAACATTGGCAGATTTTATCAACAACCTTCTTACCGCCGTCTCCTATGTGGAACGAATTTTTGAAACCATCGATGAACCGATCTCTGTTACCGATAGGGAAGGTGCAAAAATTCTCCCGCCGATCGAAGGTCATGTGGAATACAGGAATGTCAGTTTCTGCTATGACGAGGGTGTAAGGGTCTTGGACGATGTTAGTTTTGATATCCCAAGTGGAGAATCCGTGGCTATTGTTGGACCAACCGGCGCAGGAAAATCAACAATCGTAAATCTTTTGAGCCGCTTCTATAATCCAGAATCCGGACAGATTTTTGTGGATGGAAATGACCTTCAGGATGTGACGATAAAGTCCCTCAGAACTCAGATGGGTGTCATGATGCAGGACAGTTTTATTTGCAAGGGCACCATCATGGACAATATCCGCTACGGAAATATGGATGCCACGGATGAAGAAGTTATGGAAGCCGCAAAAACAGTGTGCGCCCATGATTTTATTATGCAGATGGAAAATGGATATGACACGGAGGTTAACGAAAGAGGAAGCCGCCTGAGTGTTGGGCAAAGACAATTGATTTCCTTCGCCAGAGCGCTTTTGGCAAATCCCCGCATATTGATTTTGGACGAAGCCACCTCATCAATCGATACCGAAACAGAGATTCTTCTCCAGAGAGGATTGAACAAGCTTCTGAGAGGAAGAACCAGTTTCATAATCGCCCACAGACTTTCCACCATCAAAAACTGCAACACCATTTTCTATGTGGATCACGGTAAGATAGTAGAAAGGGGCAGCCACTACGAACTTATGGCACGCCTTGGACCTTACTACAAACTTTATTCTTCACAGTTCGCCTTGCTTTAGAAGCTCAAGTCCCTGGATGTAAAAGTCCGGGGATTTTTTTATTTCAATATTGTCTTAAACATTTCTTGAATTTTTATGAATTTTGTGTTATCTTTTAAGTGTTTGTTTGTTATAGTAATGAGCATACTTTATGGAGGGTGCTTTATGTTTAGAAAAAGTGCTAAAAAATTTTTATCATTGGGAGCTATGTCCCTTGTTCTTGGTGGATTTTCCTTTGCCCAGACATTTTCTGGTAGCGATGAAGAGAATCTTTTTCAACTTCCAACTGAATGTTTTGAGTTCGAACCTGAATTGACTACAGTTCCTGCAATGTCCACCGATGTTGCTGTGGAGAATCTTTTTGCCGCTCAAGACCAGCAGCCATCAGTCGATTCCGAGAATGTCCTTAGGCTTTACAACTTGCTTAATGAAAAAACAGTTCAGGCAAGGGCTTCGAAAAATTATGGTCAGTCTTTGGCATCCCGCATCAAGGAGATTGAGACCCTTAAACAGGAATTGGCAAACCTTTTGCATAACGGATCATCCAACAATAACGAACAGATGATGAACCAGGAAATCCAGGAGAGATTGTCCAGACCTGCAAGAGCCGCTGAAAAAAATGCTGATGGAACTTTGAACGCTCGTGGACAGGCAAGACTAGCCAATGACCTTAACGCAATCCGCGAAAAATATAATTCCATGGGTCCTTCCATGAATCCAGATGTTTTGCGTCGTTCAAATCTTTTGAAAAACCAGATTGCTTCAAAAATCAGGAGCCTTGAATCTGCTTATGTGTTGGAATCTTCCATACAAAACTCAGGACTGGAATTGTTCTTTGAGGATTTCAAGGTTATTGGAGGCGAAGAAGGTTGGCCATATACCGTTGTCTATGCAATAGAAGGAAACGAGATTTTCAGAAACACTGGAGTCCTTTCCTACAAGGAACTTTCAGGTCGTGGAATTCCAAATGTTCCTTCCTTTGACAGTCCAAATTATGCTGACGATTTGAAAAAATACGAAAATTTCTTGGACAATGTGGAGGTTTTCAACAAGGCTTTTGCCAACGACGTGGATTTTGTTGAAGCCTTGGTTACATTCCAGGTGCGTCAGGGTTCGACCCCTTCTTCATACAATATTGCAGTAGGTAATGTGTCTTTCAAAAACATTGTGACCGGTGGATTGGTAAAGACTTTTGCCGGAAACAGAAGTGGAATTTATCAGTCGCAGCCTCAGATTGATGTTGATTTGACTATGGCATCAGTTCCTGACATTGAAAATGTTTCAACCCAGGTCTCCAACTCCAATGTGACAATCCAGCAGGAAGAGTCAAGCAATAATGCTTTGAACATTGCGGTGAAGGTTGAGGTTAACTCAAATCAGACTCAGGACCAGGTTCATGCAAATCCAAATCCTCAGCCTGTTGAAGAAAAAAAAGAGCCTGCCCAGAATGTTGTTGAGGAGCCAAAAAAGAATGAGCAGGACAAACAGAAGAAGTATCCAAAAAACAGCTGGTGGAACTCAAATACTAGTCCAAGTGTTTCCGATGGGGCAAAAATCGCCGGAAAAAAGAATTCCTTGGGTTCGATCCTCTATTTCTTGCCTGGAACTTTGAACACCTATGCCAATGAAACTGATGTAGGCGTTACAGTCGGTTATTCTTTGAACTTTGGTTTTACGGAGCACCTTTTTGCAGGACTGAATCTTGAGACTGGATTCTTTACCGGTACCACTAATTATGGCGACTACTATAATGATTGTTATGATGCTGATGGTTCACTTGTTTTTACTGGGGTCTTTGGAGGAAACTGGAGCGTGGGATCTTGGCTTCGAATGAATGTCTACACAGAAGCAGGACTTTTGTTTGACGACTTTGCGGCAGGTTTGGGTGCATCCATTGAATTTTCTTCACCAAAAAGCAGCACAGCCTTCAACATTGGTATGACAGACTTCGTTACGGCAAGTGGTAAAAATATCTTTAAATCATATATCGGACTTGAGATTTTGTTCTAAGGATAATTTGGGTCCCATCCAAAAGGGTGGGGCTTTTTATTGGGAGTCTCTAAAAATTTCAATTTTTAAAGACAACTTTGAAAATGCGATGTTTAAACCTTGTAATTTCAAGCGCATTAAACTCGACAGGAATATAAAATATTCCGTACATCCCTGAAAAGTATTTTTTAGAGATGCCCTATTCTTTACGCACGACTAAATAGCTGAACATCCATGAGGAAATCGCAATTTTGGAGATGTTTTTGTTTTCACAAGCTGTGTAGACTCGCTTTTTAAGGAGAAATGTTATGCAATATGATTTTATTTTTGTCGGAGCAGGACTTTTTAATGCCACAATCGCCCATGAAGCGGTGAAGAAGGGTAAAAAATGTTTGGTTATTGAAAAAAGAAACCACATTGCAGGAAACATTTATACGGAAGATGTGGAGGGAATACAGTTTCATAAATATGGTGCCCACATTTTCCACACCGACAATAAAGAAGTCTGGGATTTTGTCAACAGTTTTGCTGAATTCAATCGATATACCAACTGTCCTGTGGCAAACTACAAAAATGAGCTTTACAATTTGCCCTTCAACATGAACACCTTCAATAAGATTTGGCCGGACGTTATAACCCCTCAGCAGGCAAAAGAAAGAATCCTTCAGCAGTCAAGTGTCATGGCCGGAAAAATTCCTAGCAATCTGGAGGAACAGGCCATTTCCCTGGTTGGGAAAGACATTTATGAAAGATTGATCAAGGGCTACACTGAAAAACAGTGGGGAAGAAAATGTGTCGATTTGCCGGCCACTATTATAAAAAGGCTTCCTGTTAGGTTGATTTTTGACAATAACTATTTCAACGACCGTTACCAGGGGATTCCTGTTGGTGGATACACACAGATTGTGGAAAAGATGCTCAAGGGCTGCGACGTTATGTTAGACACTGATTTTTTTGATGAAAAAGAAAAATGGTTGGACATGGCCGACAGGATTGTGTATTCAGGAACTATCGACAGGTTTTTTGACTATTGCGAAGGGGAACTGGAATATAGGTCTTTGAGATTCGAGACCGAAGTTCTGGACTGCGACAATTATCAAGGAAATGCTGTGGTGAATTATACGGAGTCGGAGATTCCTTACACAAGAATAATAGAGCACAAGCATTTTGAATTCGGCAACCAAGCAAAAACTGTAATTACCCGCGAATATCCAGCCACATGGAAGCAGGGGGACGAACCTTACTACGCCATCAATGATGAAAAAAATACAGCCCTGTACGCAAAATATAAAGCCCTTTCCGAAGAACAGTCAAAAGTGATTTTCGGAGGACGATTGGGCATGTACAAATATTTCGATATGGACGACACCATCTCCGAAGCCTTGAACCTTTGCAAAAACTTGGGTCTGTAAAGTATAGATTTCTGTGTGGTATTTTATTTGTGGTACCTTCACTGAGGTGGAGGCAGGAGGAGATGCATGAAGAGATTTTGTTTTTTTATAATTCCTGTATTGCTGTTTTTTGGTTGTGCAATTACAAACATCAGTAGTTTTAAAAATTCTGATATTAATATTAGTGAATACAAAAAAATACTTATTTATGGAGATTCAAGAGATATTGAATTTAGAAAAACTTTGGAAAATGATTTAGTTGTAGCATTTACTGAAAAACAAATAGAGGCTATTTCAAGCATAGAATTAATTTCTCCTGTAAAAAGTTATTCAAATGATGAAATACAACAAATTCTTATAAATAATAAAATAGATGGTTTATTGTCTGTTGCTGTTTTAACAGCAACAGAAGAATCGGCTTTTGTACCACCGACCACTTCAACTTATTACAGAAGTCAGTATGTAAATGGACAATTTATTTCAGTT
>JAZUEV010000319.1:0-4332 GCA_045640345.1 Treponema sp. | reverse complement strand
AAAGCATAAGAATTGTCATCCTGAACTAGTTTCAGGATCTCTAATTGTTTAATATATCTATAACTAATGAGATGCTGAAATAAATTCAGCATGACACAACAAGACTTTTTCAGTGACCTTCGCAAAACGTCGGGGCATTATAAATTATTCCCGGTCATTCTTATTTGACTTTTTCTTCAAGTTTTGAAATATCAGAAATATAATCAAAATATGAATAACCAGCATCATTCAATTTTTTGATATATTCAATCTGTCTCTTGCCTGGCAAAATGGAATCTGCATTGGACAAATGTTTTTTGCTGTCGGCATAATTTTTATTGTCAAAGCAGCATTGAGAATAATAAAGATTTGCATAATATTTTTCATAACTGTTGCTTGCATTCTGGACAGCCTGTAAAAAATAATTGGCAGCCTTTTTCTTGCTTCCACCACCAATTCCTGGAGCAAAATAATACCAAAGTCCAGCGCTGATTAATGCAAAAGACATTTTTGGATTTGCCTTTACCACAGAATCAAGGTCATCTTTTTCCTGAAGTCCGTATGATATTGCCTTTGTTCTGGACAAAAATTGCATAGATGAATTCACAACTTCAGAATGGGACAGATAGAACCATGGATTCAAGTTTGCTTTTTTATTTTCATTTCTAAATCCATCGGACTCGTCGAAACGCTTCATAATGACTGTCTTGACCATTGGATCTTTTTGATTCTTTTCAAAGAGACAATTATATTTTGCGCAACCCAATAAATTATCAACAACAATCTTCACTTCTCTTTGAGCATTTTTGTAAGACGATGTTGCGTGTACTGAATCAATAGATTTATCAACCATTGCGATGGCAGAATCCAGATCGCCTGCTTTTCTAAGTTCGATCCTTTTTGAAAGCACATCCTGAATCAAATCATTTTCATCTGATGTGTACGATGTTTGTGCAAAAGACAAAAATCCTGCACACAAAAGTCCCAAGATTAAAATAAATTTTTTCATAATACATCCTCTACAAAAGATTCCGCAGGCTTCTCCAAACCCACAGAATTCTTTTAAATAAAAACAAATGGATTTTAACTTAGTTACAAAAACAACTGGCGACACTCAAGATAAAATCTTTTTTCACTGGCCTCACCCATGCTGAAACTTTTTCGTGGCAAAGGTCCCCTACCATTGATTGTTGCAAAAAACGAATCTTTCGCGATTGGCGGCAACAAAAGTGTCAAAGCGTTATCCTGTTTTCCAAGTCTAAAAACTTCATCGCTTCCATGGATGTAGTCAATTTCAATTTCATGTCCAGAAGATTTTTCATCAGCAATAAACTTATCCAGCACAGGTTGCAATCTTGAGACGGCCAAATCCGTAACATCGGTTTTTAGGCAAATGTAATTCTGTTTTCCATTTTCAACAAAGACAAATCCAAAGGATGTCGTAGATTTTTTTACAGTCTCTTCCAATTCATTTTCATCTTTGCAATCACAAACTTTTCCACCCAAATTTTTTTGAACAAAATCAATCACACTTTTTGCGTTGGAATTAAAAAGCACACGATGGATTGGTTCAAAAGTCAAACCGTCGTCATAAATATTTACCAATTCAACCAAGGCGTAACGGACTGGACAATTCTGGATTTCTTCATCGCTTTTTCCATTTTCCTGCAACTCTTTTTTGTATTCATCCCAAACAGCTTTTGCAGTTGCCAAAGAATGATTGCCATCTCCCACAGCGAACATGAAGGATGAACCATCTTTTTCGGCCCCAGCTTTTTTAAGACCTTCCAATGCGGAAAAAACTTTTTCCATATCTTCATCATTTTTTACAGACCAACCTTTGATGTGACCTGATGACATCATCAAATCTCCGTCATAGATTGGTGGATTCTTTTTTGCAAAATCACCGGCTGCTTCTACCAAAGATTTTGTTGGATCGTTAACCAAAAGCATGATGTGAGGACTTTCGATTGGAGCTCCACGACGGATTTCTTTTCTTGGAGGAATACGATCAACAATTGTTGCCTCGGTAGCGCGAATCAAAGCCTTGCTCATCGGTTTCCATTCATAGCTGTCCAAATCAATCGCAACAACCAAACCTTTTCTTACACGACCATAACCAGTGGTTCGTTCCATATATATGAACTTTTTTTCTGCTTTATCAAAAACACCATTGGCCAAATAATTTTTCATTGTGCTTCTGATTTTTTCGATCCGCTCTTTTCTATCTGTTGACGCAAGATAAACTTCCGGCAAAATCAAATTCAAAGTGGAAGGATTTTCACCAACAGTTTCGCTGACTTTTTTCCAATAATCCAAATCCTGAGTATACTGGTCACAGGCAATAACACTCCAGGTTGACAAATCTTTTTTTGCCGGCAAAAGGATTTCCGGAACTTCAATACCAAATTCTTTAAAACTTTTCATGTGTTGATTATAAACTTTTTTTTGATTTTGTGCTATACTAATTTTTATGGGAGATTTTTTTTCGCAGGAACAGATTCAGTCTCAAAAACAGACTCAAATAATGAGCCAGGCCCAGACATATTCTTTAAAAGTTTTGTCAATGGACACCGATGATTTGAGGGACGAAATTCTCAAGACTGTTAATGAAAATCCATTTTTGATTTTGGAGGATGGTTTTTCAAAAAAAGATTTCAGCAAAAAATCCCATGCAACAAGTGGATATGCAAATCAAAAAGCCTCCGACGCATATCAAGCGATTCTTGAACAAAAAACCGATGAAAGAAAAATTTTGTCGGAACATCTTTTGACCCAGCTCCACACCGAACGATTGAGCAATAGTGAAATGGCTTTGGGCGAAAAATTGATTTACAATTTGGACAAGCAGGGGCATCATCATCTTGAACCAGCCACGCTTTTGGATAAAAATAATTCGAAAGAAAATTTGACGGTCCTTGAAAAATTGATTTCATTGATTCAGAATTTTGATCCGGTCGGTTGCTGCACAAAAAATTTTCAGGAAAGTCTTTTGGTTCAGGCCAGGGCGAATCCAAAATCAAGTGACCTGACGATTTTTATTTTGGACGGACATCTGGATTTTATCAATCCACCAAAAACCGAGCGTGCAGAAAAAAAGATTCGTGAGTATTTGGACAAGCGAAAAAAAATGTTCGGACTGAGCGAAAAAGAATCGTCATATTTGAATCTGGATTTTGATACCTCAGATGTGGAAGAATCAATCGATTTCATAAAAAATCTAAACCCCT
Source organism: Treponema sp. (assembly GCA_045640345.1). Lineage (GTDB taxonomy): Bacteria > Spirochaetota > Spirochaetia > Treponematales > Treponemataceae > Treponema_D. Next base: position 1,123 of record JAZUEV010000319.1, on the reverse strand, counting down.
TCCCCGCTGCAAATTTTTATAGCGATGAAACTCATTTTGTAAGTCCAGATATTTATATAGAAGAAATTAGTGCAGAAAATTTGGATGCCGATTCCGATAATGAAAAAATTTTGAGGGCAAAAAATATTTTAAAAATCAACAATCGTTTTTGGAAAATCAATATCAGAAATTCTGGGATTCCTAAAATCAATTTGGACAAAGAAATCGAAAGCATAAAAAATTCAAATGCAGATTTGGATAAAAAAATAAAAGCCGCGCAAGAATTTCTACAGATATTGGAAAATCGAAAATCCACAATGGAAAAATCGGCTTGGGAGATTGTAAAAGTCCAGCACGAGTTTTTTGAAAAAGGTCCTGGATATTTAAAGCCCTACAGGTTAAAAGATTTGGCAGCCTCACTGTCCCTTTCGGAAAGCACCATCTCCCGTGTGGCCAATGGAAAATATTTGGATTTCAACGGGAGTCTTTATCCTCTGAAATATTTTTTTGATTATTCTGTGTCATCAAATAAAAATGACTATGAGGATTTGGATGATAAAAATCAAAACCTGAGTCGTGACAATGTTTTGATGGAAATTGAAAAAATTTTGGAAGAGCACAAGGACGACAAGAAAAAAATCAGCGACCAAAAAATCAGCGACATTCTGGGAGAACGAGGGATAAAAATCGCACGAAGGACTGTGGCAAAATATAGGGACAAACTGAACGTGGCTTCCTCCTACGACCGTTGAAGAAACTCCACAAGACGCTTGACTTTTTTTGATAAAAATATTATCTTTTAGTACCTGTGATATTTCGCTGGAAAGGATGGTGAACAAAGCATGGCAACAATCAATGTTGACGACAATGAGAACCTTGAAAAGGCAATCAAACGTTTCAAGAGAATGGTTGAAAAGGAAGGTATTATCCGTGAATACAAGAAGCGTGAATACTACGAAAAGCCTTCTACAATCTTGAACCGCAAGAACAAGACTCTTCAGCGCAAACTGATGAAGAAAAACCACAGATCACACGAATCAAGATAGTCTTTATTGATTATGTGAAAGAACCTTCCGGAGTTTTTACTTTGGGAGGTTTTTTATTTAGCCCCATCTTTTTTTAATTTATTTTGAGTTTAAAAATA
>JAZUEV010000318.1:0-1949 GCA_045640345.1 Treponema sp. | reverse complement strand
CATCATTGCCAAAATCAAAACCCAAATAACTCAATGGTTCACTAAGCAATCTTTTGCCAGTTGAAAAATCAAAAGTGGTAAAATCTTTGCTGGATTCAAAACATAAAAATCTTGTTGCAATGATTGGTGACGGAACAAACGATGCTCCTGCTTTGACTATTGCTGATGTAGGAATTGCAATTGGAAATGGAACCGATGTTGCTATTGATTCTGCCGATATTGTTTTGGTGAAAGGAAGTTTAATGGATGTTGTCTCTGCAATAAATCTAAGTCGAAAAACAATTTTAAATATAAAAGAAAATTTATTCTGGGCATTTATTTATAATTTAATTGGAATTCCTTTGGCTGCTGGATGTTTTATAAAAGCATTTGGTTGGACATTAAATCCAATGTATGGAGCAGCGGCTATGAGTTTAAGTAGTTTCTGTGTTGTAACAAATGCTCTTAGATTGAATTTTGTAAAAATAAAAAATAAAAAAACTTTTGCGGAAGTTAAAAAATCCGCTGAAAATAAATTTATTGACAAGGGGTGCGATGTTATGAAAAAAACATTGAAGGTTGAAGGAATGATGTGTACACATTGTGAAGCACATGTAAAAGAAGCATTGGAAAAAATTGATGGTGTTGTAAGTGTAAAACCTGACCACGATAAAAAAATTGTTGAAGTAGAATTGTCAAAAGAAATTTCGGAAGACGTTTTCTGTGCAGCAATAAAAGACGCTGGTTATGAGTTTAAAGGAATGGAATAATATGGTCATCTCTAAAGATTGTAATTTTTAAAGACTCCCATATTTTTGAAATTTAAAATCCTGGAAACCTCTTAAACTTGTAATTTATGGAGGTTTCCTATTTTGAATACATCATTTAAATTATTTGTTGGAGAATTTTTTAATGATTTTAGTCTCTAACTTTTAATTTTAATTCAGGTTGTGTGGATGCGACCTTTGTATTTGCAGGAACCGAATATGTTACAAAAGTATTTCCAGCAATTACGGAGTTTTTTCCAATAACAGTTTCTCCTCCCAAGACTGTTGTGTTTGCATAAATAACAACATTGTCTTCAATTGTTGGATGTCGCTTAAGTCCAAAAAGTCCTTGTCCCTTGCTGGTTGACAAAGCGCCCAATGTAACTCCTTGATAAAGTTTCACATGATTTCCAATAGTTGTTGTTTCACCAATTACAATTCCTGTTCCGTGGTCAATAAAAAAATATTCACCAATATTTGCACCGGGATTAATATCAATTCCAGTCAATCCATGGGCGTGTTCTGTCATAATTCGTGGAATAAAAGGGACTTTCAAATCATAAAGAACATGGGCATATCTATAAACAAAAATTGCATAAAGACCTGGATAAGAAGAGATGACCTCCTGTTTGCTGTTGGCTGCTGGATCTCCGTCAAATTCTGCGTCCACATCTTTTAGAAGTAGAGACTGAACTTCTGGAATCTTTTTTATAAATTCCAGTGTCCTTTGTTTAGCGTCCGTCCTAATTTCTTCATAGGCTTTTTCTTTGAAAGTATATTTCAACGCTGCTTTTATTTCATGATAAAGTTTGTCGTAGATTAAAGAAAGTTCCTGACCTGCAAAAGATTGCTTGTTTGAATAGGCCATATTTTCTTTTCCAAAAAAACCTGGAAATGTGATTTTCTGTAGTTCCTCAAGAAAAAACAAAATTGATTACATGCAGATTTTATCAGCACAAGAATTTGCTGTATTTTCAAAACTTCGGGATTTTAGAAAAAAACAGGCAAAAGAAGAACAGATTCCGCCTTATGTTATTTTTACAGATGCAGAACTTGCAAGTCTTGTAAAAGCAAAAATCACAGAAGTTGAACAACTTAAAGAAATAAAAGATGTGCGAATACAAAAAATTGAAAAATACGGAACAGAACTATTTAAGATTTTGACTTCACCATCAGAAGAAGAAAAATCAGATGAAAAGACAG
>JAZUEV010000317.1:0-3643 GCA_045640345.1 Treponema sp. | reverse complement strand
TTATTGAAAAGGAAAGACCTGATGCTCTTCTTCCAAACCTTGGTGGACAGACTGGTTTGAACATGGCCATGGAGTTGAACAAGGCTGGCATTCTGGAAAAGTATGGCGTAAAGGTTATTGGTGTAAACCTTGATGCAATTGAGCGTGGTGAGGACCGTGAGATTTTCAAGGAGACAATGAAGAGTCTGGGAATCGACACACCTCGTTCTGGAATCTGTCATTCCGTGGAAGGCGCCGAAAAGATTGCCGAAGAAATTGGTTTCCCACTGGTTGTTCGTCCTGCTTATACAATGGGTGGACAGGGTGGTGGATTCTGCTACAATGTGGAAGAACTTCGCACCATCGTTTCCAACGGTCTTGATTTGTCCATGACACACCAGTGTTTGATTGAAGAATCAATCCTTGGTTGGGAAGAGTTGGAAGTTGAGGTTGTCCGTGACGCAAAGAACCAGATGATTGCAATCTGTTTTATTGAAAATATTGATGCAGTCGGTGTTCACACTGGTGATTCTTTCTGTTCCGCTCCGTTTATGACAATCGACAAGGATTTGGAGGAAAGACTTAAGAGGGACGCTTTCAAGATTGTTGAGTCCATCGGTGTTATCGGTGGAACAAATGTTCAGTTTGCCCACAATCCAAAGACCGGCCGTGTGGTTATTATTGAAATCAACCCTCGCACATCTCGTTCATCTGCTTTGGCTTCAAAGGCAACAGGATTCCCAATCGCTTTGATTTCTGCAAAACTTGCTTCAGGAATGACATTGGACGAAATCCCTTACTGGCGTGATGGAACTTTGGAAAAGTATACTCCGGGTGGAGCTCCAGATGGTGACTATGTTGTTTTGAAATTCGCTCGCTGGGCATTTGAAAAATTCCGTGGCGTCGAGGATTCTTTGGGAACTTCCATGAAGGCTGTTGGTGAAGTTATGTCCATCGGTAAGACTTTCAAGGAGACTTTCCAGAAGGCAATCCGTGGTTTGGAGAACGGTCGTCCAGGTTTGGGATTTGCAAAGGATTTCAACAAAAAATCAGCAGACGAACTTTGCGAGATGCTCAAGACTGCTTCCAGTGAAAGATATTTCCAGTTGTACGAAGCAATCAGAAAGGGCGTTTCCTTGGACAAGCTTTATGAAATCACCTATGTTAAAAAATATTTCCTTGAGCAGATGAAGGAGCTTGTTGATTTGGAAGAGGAGATGCTTAAGACTCCTGGTTCAGTTCCAAGTGACGATTTGCTCAGAAAGGCAAAGCAGGACGGTTTCAGCGACAAGTATCTTTCAAAGATTTTGAAGGTTTCTGAAAAGTCCATCCGTGACAGACGCAACGCTTTGGGAATCAAGGAGGCTTGGCTTGCTGTTCCTGTTTCCGGTGTTGAAAATGCAAATTACTACTATTCAACATACAACGCTCCTGATACTTCAAAGGCTACCGACAACAAAAAGAAGATTATGATTTTGGGTGGTGGTCCAAACAGAATCGGTCAGGGAATCGAGTTTGACTATTGTTGTTGTCACGCAGCAATGCAGTTGAAGGAAATGGGATACGAGACAATCATCGTCAACTGTAACCCAGAGACTGTTTCAACCGACTATGACACTTCCGACAAGCTTTACTTTGAACCAGTTACCGCCGAGGATGTTCTCCAGATTTATGAAAAGGAAAAGCCTTATGGTGTAATCGTTCAGTTTGGTGGACAGACTCCTTTGAACATTGCCCGTGAGCTTCAGGAAAATGGTGTAAATGTTTTGGGTACATCAATTGATTCAATCGACGCTGCCGAGGACCGTGATTTGTTCCGCCACATGATGGACAAGCTGGGAATCCCAATGCCTGAATCTGGAATGGCTGTCAATTTTGATGAAGCAAAAGTTTTGGCAGACAAGATTGGTTATCCAATTATGATTCGTCCTTCTTTCGTTCTTGGTGGACGAGGAATGGAAGTCATCTACGACGAAGCAACTTTGAAGGAATATGTGGCAAAGGCTGTTGGTGTAACTCCTGACCGTCCATTGCTCATTGACCGATTCTTGAAGAATGCTCTTGAGTGTGAGTCAGATGCTTTGGCTGATGGAACCCATGTTTATATTCCATCTGTCATGGAGCATGTTGAGCTTGCTGGTATCCACTCTGGTGACTCTGCCTGTGTTATTCCACCTGTTTCAATTCCAAAAGAAAATCTTGACACAATCAAGGAATACACAAAGAAGATTGCAGAAAGTCTCCATGTGTGTGGATTGATGAACATGCAGTACGCAATTGAAAATGGAAAGGTCTATGTAATCGAGGCAAACCCACGTGCTTCAAGAACTGTTCCTCTTGTTTCAAAAGTCTGTAACACACAGATGGCCCGCCTTGCAACAAGATTGATGCTTGGTGAAACAATCGAGTCTTTGGGATTGAAGGACAAGGTGATTCCATATTACGGAGCAAAAGAAGCTGTTCTTCCTTGGAGCAGATTCCCTGGTGTTGACCCAATCCTTGGACCTGAAATGCGTTCAACTGGAGAAGTTTTGGGAATGGCTGAAAGTTATCCTTTGGCATTCTACAAGTCACAGGAGGCAGCAGGTTCTGAACTTCCACACGCACCAGCAGCTTGGGAAAACAAAAAGGTTCTCCTTAGCTTGAGCGATAAAGAAAATCAGAAGGAACAGGTTTTGACCATCGGAAAGACTCTCAAGGATTTGGGATTCACATTGGTTGGAACTCAGGGAACAGCTGATTTCTATAACGCAAATGGAATCAAGTGCGAAGTTGTAAACAAGATTGGCGGTGGTCGTCCTGATGTTGTGGACATGATTATGAACAAGGAAGTCTGCCTCGTAATCAACACACCAAAAGCAAAACGCAACTACGCAGAAGACAGAAAAACAATCCGCAAGATGTGTTTGAAATACAAAGTTTCATACATCACAACTTTGGCTGGAGCTGTAGCAGCTGTTCAAGGCATTTCAGCTGTCAAAAATGGCAACGGCGGCGAAGGTGGAGTAAAGTCCCTGCAAGAGTATCATTCTTTAGTTAAATAGCAGTCTGCGAGTTTTACTGTTTTTTTGCGAATGCAAAAAATGGCTGCCCATTGGCAGACAAGGTGAAACTCGATAGCAAGAGGCAAAGCCTCTTGCGGCAATATCATAGTCTTGTTAAATAATAAGAGTTAGCGAGTTTCATCGGTTTTTGCGAAGCAAAAATGTCCACCCGTTGGTGGACAAGGTGAAACTTGATAGCAAGAGGCAAGGCCTCTTGCGACAATATCATGCACTTGTAAAATAACAGTCTGCGAGTTTTACTGTTTTTTTGCGAATGCAAAAAATGGATGCCCGTTGGCGGACAAAGTAAAACTCGATAGCAAGAGGCAAGGCCTCTTGCGGCAATACCATTCTTTGGTTAAATAGCAGTCTGCGAGTTTTACTGTTTTTTTGCGAATGCAAAAAATGGATGCCCATTGGTGGACAAGGTGAAACTTGATAGCAACCGAAGGTTGCGACAGTTCCCGGCTGGATTTTTCTGGTCGGGGATTTTTTTTTGTAATTTTTTTACTGGGACATTGCATGTCACTGTAAGTGGTATATAATAAAATTATGGAAGAAAATTGGAAGCTGAAATCCTTGAGATATATGAAGATTAATGAAATGCTTGTGGATAAAAA
>JAZUEV010000316.1:0-3682 GCA_045640345.1 Treponema sp. | reverse complement strand
TAGCTCAACCACCACGGACTGTTGTTTTTAAGATGCTCATCCCCCGTAAACAGCCACCATCTTTTCAAATGATTCTTTCAAGTCTGACTTCAATGGAACAAAAAGGTATTCATCTTCCAAACGCAAAAAAGCGTCACGACTTATATTTGTTGTACCATAGCGAGCCATATTATCCGTGTAGACCTGGCTGTCTATCAATTTTCCACCACAATCCTTAAAAACACGGGCAAACAAAACAAAAGCCGACTTGGATGAATCAGGTTTAACAGTGAACATACTTTCGCCACAAAAAACAGATCCCATAAGGACTCCATAAAATCCACCCACCAAATCATCTCCGTCCCAAACTTCAACGCTGTGGGCAAATCCTGCGTCAAAAAAAGCGCAATAGGAATCAATTATCTTTTGTCCAATCCATGTACCGTTCTGCCCTTCCCTAGTCATGTTTCTGCAAGATTCAATGACCCCTCTAAAATCTTTGTCCATTGTATAGCGATAGGGAGTGTGCTTTAAAAATCTGTCCACGGATTTTGGAACATGAAGGTCATCCATTTTTAAACAGAACCTTGGATTTGGACTATACCAAACCACAGGCTCCCCATCATCTTCATTGAACCAAGGAAAAACCCCTCCCATGTATGCGGAATACAAAAGCTGCAAAGGCATATCCTCAGTCACAAGGCAGATTCCATGTCTGTCTGGCTTCGGAAATTCCAAAAGCAGATTTGTGTCCAGATAGATTGGAGAAAGTTCATCCAAATCCACAAGGGTTTCATGGGAGAGATTTTCATTTGGTTGGGAACAAGAATCCTCCAGGCTCATTTTTTATCTCCAAACCTGAAAACAATTTTTTCTGTTCCATCAGTATTTTCAAAATCGCAAGTCACCTGTCCACCATTTTCCAGTTTACCAAAAAGAACTTCGTCCACCAAAGGGGATGCCACAAGATTTTCAGAAGTTCGGGAGATATTTCTTGCCCCAAATTCTCGGCTGTATCCTTTTTTTGCCACAAACTCCAAAGCCTTTTTTGTAACAGTCAGCCTGACTTTTTTTGTGGCCAAACGGTTGGCGATTTTTTTTATCTCCTTTTTGGCGATGTTGATAATGATTTTTTCATCCAGCTGGGCGAATGGTACAATAGCATCAAGACGGTTCCTGAATTCTGGACTGAAGGATTCCTCCACCGCATGCATAAGAGTTGCCGAATCATTTTTTTCACTGATTATGTCCGAATGAAAACCGACCGACCCCTTCTCCAAGTCCCTTGCTCCTGCGTTGCTGGTCATAATGATTATGGCGTTCCTAAAATCTGCTTTCCGTCCACGGCTGTCTGTCAAAGTTCCGTAGTCCATAACCTGCAGCAGTATGTTGAAGATATCTGGATGAGCTTTTTCAATTTCATCGAACAAGACAATCGAATGAGGGTTTCGTCTGACTGAATCAACCAAAAGACCACCTTCCTCAAAACCCACATAGCCTGGAGGAGAACCAATCAATCTGCTTACGGTGTGCTTTTCCTGATACTCGCTCATGTCGAATCGCAAAAGATTTTCGCCCAGTTTTTTTGAAAGCACCTTTGTCAATTCAGTTTTTCCAACACCGGTGGGACCCACAAACAAAAATGATGCCTCCGGTTTTTCCATGTTGCGGAATCCTGCCCGAGACTTTTTTACAGCAAGGCTCACCAAATGGCAAGCTCCATCTTGTCCAAAGATTTCATTTTTCAAATCATCTTCCAGAGTCCTTAGTTTTTCACCTTCATCAAGGCTTACATCCTCCACAGGCACCCGAGCCATTTTTGATGCAATCTTTTTTACAGTCTCCTGTGTCACTGGCAGGGAAGATTTTTTCTTGGTCTTTTTTGCAACCGTTTTTTCGTCAGAGGATTTGTTGTCAGATTTCTCCTCCACTCCATCGGTGGAATTATTTTTATGAATCTTCGTGAAAGCCCCAGCTTCATCCATTATGTCAATGGCTTTGTCTGGCAACCGTCGGTCATTCAAAAACTGCACGGACAAATCCACACACAGCTCCAGGATTTCCTTTGAATATTTGACCCCATGATAGTCTGCATATTTTGGAGCAAGTCCCTGAAGGATTTTTATGGCGTCGCTTCTGCAAGGCTCATCGATTTCAATCTTCTGGAACCGTCTGGAAAGTGCATGGTCCGCTTCAATAATCTTCTTGTATTCCTCGGCGGTGGTGGAACCAATGCAACGGATTTTTCCGCTGGTCAAAAGTGGCTTCAAAAGATTTGCCGCATCCAGATTTCCAGCACCAACAGCCCCTGCTCCAACGATTGTGTGGATTTCATCAATAAACAAAATGGCCTTGTCCTTTTTTAGAAGAGCGTCCGTCACTTTCTTGATTCTTTCTTCAAAGTCGCCCCGGAATTTTGTTCCAGCAATCAATGCTCCCATGTTCAGGGAATAGATTTTAAAATCCTTAAGCATTTCAGGCACTTCACCGGCAACAATCTTCTGCGCAAGTCCCTGGCAGATGGCAGTCTTACCCACACCTGCGTCCCCCACATGGATGGGATTGTTTTTTGTTCGGCGACAAAGAATCTGTATGGTCTGTTCAATTTCTTCGGAGCGTCCCACAAGCACATCAAGTTCTCCGTCCCTTGCTTTCTGTGTCAACTCTTCTGTATAGCGTGAAAGATATTTTTCACCGTTTTCAATTCTCTGAAAATTTTCAGGACCAAAATCCACAATATCTTCGCCGTCAAATTCATCAAACACATCTTCCATGGACATTTCATTCATGTCATCATCTTTGGCATGTCTCATAAAGGATATGGATTCCAAAAGATGGAGACGGACAAGACCGTTTTTTTTCAAAAGATACGAGGCGTAAAGATTCTGGTTGTCCAGCATACTGACAATCACATCAAAAATTTCAACAGTTTCCTTTTCCGCATTCTGGCATTGAAAAAAAGATGCGTCCAAAACATTCTGGAGTCCCACAGTCATAAGGGGTTCATAATTATCTTCCTGACCATCTTTTTCAAGGACATCCACGGAAGGAATATTTTTTTGGAGATATTCAATCAAATCTTCGCTTAAACTGACCACATCCACACCGCAGTCCAAAAGCAAATCAAGAATCTCAGAATTGGACATAAGCACCCTAAGCAGATGTTCAGGGGTAACAAATTCATGTCGATTTTCAGAAGCCTCAGAAAAAGCTTGGTTAAGGTATTCCTTTAAGCGTTTTTCCATATCCATAATCAGGCCTCCTCCATTTCACAACGAAGAGGAAATCCTTCATTTCTTGCCATGTTCAAAACAATCTGGCAACGGGTCGCTGCAATATCAAAAGGATAGACACCAGCTACACCTTTTCCAGTTTTATGGACGGACTCCATTATCTTGATGGATTCTGCTGTGCTTTTATGGAAGACCCTTTCCAAAATCATCACAACGAAGTCCTTTGTGGTGTAATCATCGTTAAGCAAAATCACTTTGTAGTCGGAAGGCTTTTTTACAGAAACATCCTCTGCCAGCCCACCCATTTCCGAAAAATCAAATCTATGTGGCATAAATAAAATATAGCACAAAAATTGGATAATGGACAGTTAAAGGCAAAAGATTTTGGGTATCTATAAAAAATACTTTTTTATAAATTATTTGTTAATTGAAATTTATCACCAACAATGCTATATTATAGAATATGAGTT
>JAZUEV010000315.1:0-5243 GCA_045640345.1 Treponema sp. | reverse complement strand
CCCTTGATTTATTTCACTCCGATAATTAGAATTGTAGTAGTGTATAAAATGAGGGGTAAACATGAAATCTATTGGAATTAAACTGGCGGATGGGTCTTTTTATCCAATCCTTGAAGAAGGCAATGTTGAGTCAAAGGATTTGGAACTCACAACTGTAAAAGACAACCAATCCAAAGTGGTGCTTGACTTGTACCGCTCTGAAACTGATTCCATGGACGACGCGGAATATGTGGATAGTCTGGAGATTACAAATCTGAACCCTCATCCAAATGGAGAACCAAATATCAGTCTCAAATTGAATTTGGACGAAAACAACGAACTACACGCACAGTTGAAGGATCCTGAAACCGGTAGATTCTCCCAGACCCAAGTTTCTTTGGTGACCAGGACTTTTGAAGAACGAACTGCGCCTGCCGATTTTGCATTAAATGATTCTAAATCTGAACTTTTACCGGGGGTTGAAGCCGTGAGCACAATTTTGAACAATGCCAACGACACTGAATTCGATTTTGATTTTGACCCAAGCGCTGATATGTCTAATCTTCCGAACGATTCCAGCGAAAAAGACGACGACGATATCACATTGGACTTAAATTCCTTGAACTTTGATGGAATGGTTGAATCCTCGGTGGAATCCATATCGGATGATGAAAGCACCACATTGGACATGAGTACCTTTGAATATGACACCCTGAGCGAAGCGACCGTTGATGATAATTTTTTGACCGACCCACAGGTGATCGACGACGACATAGTTTCGGACAAACCTTTGACCGACGAGGATATGCTCAATCCAGATACTGTTGTTGAAGAAATAAATGAGCCAATCGCTGATAATGACGGAACAATTTTTTCATTCGAGGACGAAACCGATAAACAGATTGAAACTCCTGCCGAAGATGGAAACGAATTTGACATTCCGACCACACTTTTGGATCCAACACTTTTTGACCCAGTTCCTTCTGAATCAACTTTTGTGACCGATACTGAAGAAATCGACAATGACATTGAGCCACCTACCATTGATGATTTGGGATTGGACGATGTGGATGACGACTTTGATTTTGAAAGTCCGATTGAGGCAGAAAAAACTGTTGACGAACCAGTTGAGCGTGACCCAGTTTTGGATCCAATCGTTGAAAATGTTAGCGACTTGGACGATTTTGAAAGTCCCAATTTTGATGAGCTGGACGCAAATTTTGAAAATGAAATTGATTTGCCAAAAATCAGTTTGGAAAATGAAGACAGTAATATAGAAGAAACTGTTGAACCTGAAACTCCAGTCGAAAAAGAATACGAAGTTGCTCCGGATTTTGACAATCTTCCTGTGTCCGACGCTGACATTGAACCGACTTTTGAAACCAATGTGGATGATGATTTGAACTCCGATGAAATAGGCGATACTGAAATTGATTTGACGATTCCGTCTCCAGATTTTGGCGAAACTGTAACAGATTCCACCAACGATGTTTCCGATTTCGATTCTCTCCCTGATATTGAAGACGCTCTTTCGGGGGTTGGAGAGGTGGATTTGTCTGACACAAGTGAGCCTGAACCAGAGGAAAGAATTGAATCCGACAATGGTTTTGATTTGTCCGACATGCCAGATTTTGGTGAAGATGGTTTTGCGGATACAGACAGTTTTGTTCAGGACGATTATTCAAAAGACAACTTGGATTTGCCACCTCTTATTGATCCAAATGTTTTGAAACTTGATGACGAAGACGATTTGGATTCATCTGATTCAACTGTTGAAGAAAATTCCCAGGGATTTGATATTGATGACATGGATTTGCCTGATTTTGACAATCTTGGTGCGACAGATGAAACACGATTGTCCAATCCTAGCGATTTGCCAGACTTTGGTGATCCATTTGGTTCCCTTTCAAATCCAACCGCTGACACTGAATTTGACTATCCAGAATTTGATGATTCACCTGCCATGATGGAACTTTCTGCTGAGAGGTCATCTGATACCAGCGATATCTTTGGAGATTTTGATGACACGGATGCAGTGTTCGAAGGTGATGTCGATGGATTTGTAGACCCAACAGCTGGAAAGAAAAAGAAGAACAAGAAAACTTCCTACGGTTCCTATAATGAATTCTCTGATGAAAAAGAGAATAATAGCCGTAAGCCGATTGTCCTTTTGCTTGCTGCACTTTTGGCATGTCTCGTGGTTATCTTGATTTTGGTAATCCAGTCCAAACCAAAAAAGCCTGGAAATCAGTTGGCTCAGACAAACGAAGGAACAAAAAATTCTGTGGTCACATCCATGGGAGACCCTCGCAACGATGCTGAACTTAGAGATGTTATCAAGGATACAGATTTGGAATCAAGCGTCTCCAATTCAGATGCAGTTGAAAATAAATCAGAAACTGTTGCCGCAAAAACTGAAGATAAAAAATCAGAAACTGTTGTCGCAAAAACAGATGACAAAAAATCTGAACCAGTTGTGGTAGAAAACAAAGACAGTTCGGCGAACACAAAAACTGAAAATAAATCGGACGATAAAAAATCTGAAGAAGTGACAGTAAAGAGACCGACCGTTGAGACTGCGACAAAAGTTGAAAACAAAAAAACAACAGTCGTAATTCCTGCAAGGGAAGATACAATCATCATTGCATCAAAGCCTGAGACTGTTGTTCCTCTCAAAAAAGAAGTTGTTGCCAGCTCTGGAAATGACATAAAATATACTGTTGTTTGGGGAGACACATTGTGGGATATTTCAAACGCCTACTACAAGACCCCTTATCGCTATGACCGAATCGCAGAATACAATGGTCTTTCCGATGCCAACCGTATTAAATCCGGACAGGTGATTTTGATTCCAGCAGAGTAGTGTTTAATGGAAAAAAAGATTTTAAAAAGATTTTTATTTGTTGTTTTTGTTGGACTGATGTTTAGTGGATGTGCCCATGGAAATTCTCCCAAGCCTTCCGCTGAACTTATAAAAAATTATGGTGTGGATGGCAACTATTTTTTAGGACTCCAAACCAATAACCAAAAACAGGCTGTAAAATATTTTCAAAAAGCCTTGACCTCAAAAAACAATTTGATTGCCCGTCTGTCTGCAAAAAAATTGGTAGAGGTCAGTGATAAAAAAAATGCTCTGACTTACGCTGAGTCCTTCTATAAAAAATTTGGTGATGACGAAAGTCTTGCGATTTATTTGAAACAGCTTTACGAAAATGAAAATTTTGAAAAAATCTTGGAGCTTACCAAAAATCTGGACATTTCTCTTTGTGATGATGAAGTGACTTTTTTTATTTGCGCGACCTTGCTTGAAAAAAAAGACCCGTCCTTTCCTGGAATTTTTAATCTTTGGTGCGGCACAAAAAATTTTACAAAATTCCATAAAGACATTTTTGATTTGATTGACGCTTATCCAGAAAATGAATTTGCCTTTGCCTCTGGTCTTGCGAAAATGAAAAATTATGTTTTTCAAAAAAAATATGGCACCGCAATTTCATATAGCAAAGATATTTTATTGGATTCAAAAAATTTAAAACCATCTGTGGTCAGTGATTGTGGAAAATCATTTTTGTACAGTGGTGGAAATTATGAATCCAACGCTGGGTTTTTGCGATCACGTTTGACAGGAAAAAATGAAATCGATTTTCTGTTGAACTTTTATGCTGGAAGACTTTATTCAAAAGTTGAAACAAATGTTGACGATGCTAAAATCTGTTTTAAAAAAGCCATGGATTGTGCCACGACTGACGAAGATTATGACAACGCCCTTTGGTATTATCTGACTTTTGTTCGTGAAAAATCTTTGAATGAAGCTGTGTCTGAAACTGAATTCTATTGCGACAAATGGCACGACAAAGATTATTTTGACGATTATTTTGATAGCCTTTCCGTTGCTCTTTTGGATGAAAAAAAGTGGGAGACATATTTTAAACTTACAAATTTTATTGAAGGAAAATCCAGTCCCGAAACCTTTTCAAAATTTTCATACACCACGGCAAGTCTAATGGAAAATAATTTTTATTCTCCAACTGATGTGGACAAAAATCAATTGATTAAAACTTATTATGAAAAGGCCTTGGACGGTGGAAGAAATTCCTATCACAAATTGATGGCCGCCGCAAAATTGGGGTTAAGCGATGAAGAGACCTGGAGCAATTTTCAGATTTTGAACAAGGACGAAAGTTTTGAAAAAGATGATGATTTGGAACAATTGTTGATAGGGTATGTGGATTTTGATTTTCCAGAGTTGGCCTATGATTTTTGGTTGGACAATTCATCAAAAATTTCTTTGGAAACTTCTGAACGGCTTGCGGAATATTTTTTTGAAAAAGCAAAAGAAGATGCAAGCTATTATTATAAATCTCTAAGGGTCGCCGCAAAAAAATTGAACAAAAGTGAAACCGATTTGACGAAAAAGATTTTTGAATATTCTTTCCCAAAAGGTTTTTCTAATTATGTTGAAGATTATTGCAAGGAATATGGCATGGAAGATTATGTCCTTTATTCTTTGATTCGCAAGGAAAGTTTTTATTTGCCAAGCGCCGTCAGTTATGTGGGAGCCACTGGTCTTTGCCAGATAATGGATTCCACGGCTGGGGACATTGCAAAAAAATTGAAGTGTGAAGATTATGATCTGCAGGATCCGGAAACAAGCATAAAGTTTGGAACTTTTTATTTGGAGGAATTGATTTCACGTTTGGACAATGCTCTTTTGGGAATCTGTTCGTATAATGCAGGACTTGGAAAAATTCGAAGCACATATAAAAGTGTTGCAAAACAAATGAACGTAAATGATTTGCCTGTGGATATTTTTTTGGAAATGCTTGCGATCACTGAAACAAGAAACTATGGTCGTGATGTTGTTGCCAATGCCGCTATCTACGCCTATCTTTATGAAAATAAATCTCCAGCTTTGGTCGCAAAAGAGCTTATGGGATTAGATTAAAACATTTGGTGTGAATGTCGAACTTAAATTCAAACAATGCATATAAAATGACTCAGGACTTTGTGCAGATTTAACGGCCTTCATCTGGACTATGAACGATAAAAAATTCTAAGATGCTTTTTGTGGAACTGTTAACGCAAGGCGTTTTTTATAGCACATGTCCGATTAATTATAATCACGACACTTGTTGGGGGCGCGTCCGTCATGCTGAATTTATTTCAGCATCTCATAATTAGTGTATACTGAAAATCTCGTGTTTTTAGGAATTATAAAGAGATACAGTTGCAATTTTCATTTAAAGTGCAAATAAAATGTATAAAAA
>JAZUEV010000314.1:0-6057 GCA_045640345.1 Treponema sp. | reverse complement strand
AAACCGCTTTGAGCGGTTCATATTTCAAGCCACCACCTTTGGTGGTGGTTAGTGACTTCAAGACTTATAACTCGCATGCATCTATGAAAAGTATTTTTTAGAGATGCCTAATCTGTCACGATTTTAGGTTGCAATAAAAATTAAGGGTTCACAAATTGTTGAATCCGTGTTATCCTTTTTGAAGTGGTCTCTTGATTTTGGGAGACCGCCATCATCAACGATTTTAAGCCTTGTGGTTTCAAGACTTTTAGTCGTCAGGCATCTATAAAAACATTTTTTAAGATGTCCCAATATGTCTTTTAGAGAGAAATTATGGGGGATTCCATGAACAACAGAAAAAGCGGCGTACTGCTTCACATTACATCTCTTCCTGGTGCTGAAGGTATAGGAACTTTGGGGGAAAATGCCTACAGATTTGTTGACCTTCTTGAAAAAGGAAACCAGACTCTTTGGCAGATTTTACCTTTGGGACCAACTGGCTATGGCGACAGTCCCTATGCATCTTTTTCAACATTCGCAGGAAATCCTTTGCTTATTGATTTGGCGGACCTGGTGAAACGAGGTTGGGCTTTGCCAGAAGATGCGGTGCCTGCTGAATATATTAAGCCTACAGGACCTGTTGATTTTGGTTCCGTTGTTTGGTGGAAAACACCTGTGCTCTATAAATGTGCTTCCTATTTTTTGGATAACGCTGCAAAAACAGATCTTGAAAATTTTGAGGCCTTCAAAAAAGAACAGAGCGACTGGCTTGACAATTTTGCGGCCTTTACAAGCATCAAGAAATTTTATGACAAGAAAGCTCAGGATGAAAAGGTCGAAGGTTCTGCATCAATGTGGAATCAATATTGGCCAAAGGGCTTGGCTTCCCATGATGAGACCGAAATTAAAGAATGGGTTGAAGCTCATTCCGACGATATTGAGCAAATCAAGGTCATCCAGTTCTTCTTTGACCAGCAGTGGAAAAAGCTGAAGGCTTACGCAAACCAGAAAAATGTGAAAATCATAGGAGACATCCCAATCTTTGTTGCAGCGGATTCAGCGGATTTGTGGTCAAACCAAGGTATGTTCCTTTTCAACACAAAGACTTTGAAGCAAAAATCTTGTGCGGGTGTTCCTCCTGATTATTTTAGCGCCACAGGACAGCTTTGGGGAAATCCATTGTACGATTGGGCTGCTATGAAAAAAGACGGATATTCTTGGTGGATATCCAGAATCAAGAATATGCTTAGGCTTGTTGATATTGTTAGAATCGACCATTTCCGTGGTTTCGATGAATATTGGCAGGTTCCTTACGGGGCTGAAAATGCTATCGGTGGTAAATGGTGCAAGGGACCTGGTACGGCATTGTTCAAGGCAATCAAGGACAAGTTGGGTACTCTTCCGATTATTGCTGAGGATCTGGGTGTTCTTACTCCAACTGTCGAAAAACTTAGGGACACTGTTGGCTTCCCAGGAATGAAGATTCTTCAGTTTGCCTTTGACGGTAACCAATGGAGCGATGGAAGTTCGTCTAACGCATATCTTCCTCACAATATCTCGAATCCTAACTGCGTTGTCTATACAGGAACCCACGACAATGACACAACTATGAGTTGGCTTGAAAATGGTGGCGATGGACTCAAGAAAAATCTTTGCGACTATTACAATTTGTATCAGGGAATTGACAATATGTCTGTTGCCCATACTCTTATGCGATCCGCTTTCTCTTCTGTTGCAAACATTTGTATCGTTCCAATGCAGGATGTTCTTTCTGTGGGAGCCGAGGGAAGAATGAATACACCTTCAACAACAGGTTCAAACTGGAGCTGGAGGTTGGATGCGTCAATGCTTTCCGACAAAGTTTTTGATGAACTTAAATGGTATTCCCTCATGTATCGAAGAAATGTAAAAGAATCGGAGGGTTCTGATGCTTAAGGCTTTGCTTGAGCTTTACGTTACTTTTTTCAAGATTGGGGCTGTAACATTTGGTGGAGGCTATGCCATGCTCCCCATTCTTGAAAGGGAGTTGGTCGAAAATAGACATTGGGCAACGAATGAAGATTTGATGGACTATTATGCAATTTCTCAGGTCACGCCAGGTGTTATAGCCGTCAATGTTTCGACCTTCGTAGGATACAAACGGAAGAAGGTTCTTGGAGGAATCTTCGCCACTTTGGGAGTGGTGACTCCTTCCATACTTATAATCACCGTCATTGCTCTGTTCATTTCAAATTTTCAGGAGATTGTTTGGGTTCAGAAGGCTTTGGTGGGTATAAATGTAGCTGTGGCCGCGTTGCTGACTTATGCTGTGTTCAATTTTGCAAAAAAATCTATCAAAAAGTGGTGGAGCATCATTTTTTACGTTCTTTCCTTTTGTGCAATCTATTATCTGAAAACTCCATCCGTGGTGGTCATATTGGTTTCCGCTGTCGGTGGAATCTTTATGACATGGATTACCGGCGGATTAAAAAAAGTTCAGATGAGGGAAACTGGAATTTCGGGATCGAATAAGTCTGGCTCATCTGGGGAAACAGGTTCTGAAAATGTGAAAGGGGAGGACAAATAATGTTGACAGGTGTTTTGGGACTGGTTCAGCTTTTTGGAATCTTCTTTTATGTGGGACTTTTTGCGGTCGGGGGAGGTCTTGTTGCGGCCACATTCATGCAGCAAGTCCTTGTCGAAAAATATGCAGTGATTACGGCTGAAAAATTTTATTCAATGCTTGCCATCTCTGAAAGTACTCCAGGACCGATAGGTATCAATCTTGCCACCTATTGTGGAGTTGAACTTTACGGTCCCATCGGTGGAATCATAACAACCTTGGGGGAGATTGCTCCGTCATTGATAATCATAATGCTGATATCAAAGTTTTTTTCAAATTTCCAGAAAAAGCCTTTGGTCCAGGCGGCGTTTAATGGGTTGAGACCAGCCACTTCGGGAATGGTTTTGGTAGCTGCAGTCAATGTGTTTTTTGTAGCACTTTTAAATAAAGACCTGTTTCAGACAAGCGGGGAATTTTTAGATTTGTTCAAGTGGAAGCAAATTGTCTTCTATATAATAGCACTTGTATCACTGTTCCTAATAAAAAAAATGCATCCTGTTTTTGTTGTTCTGGCGGGAGCGATTTTTGGAATATTGTTGCTATAGGAAAATCTAAAAACAGTCTTTGCCTGTTCTATATTTAACGAACATGGGAGTCTCTAAAAATTGCAATTTTTAGAGAAAACTTTGAAAATGCGATGTTTAAAGCCTTGCAATTTCAAGGATTTAAACTCGTCAGGCATCTGTAAAAAGTATTTTTAGAGATGCCCACATTTTTATTGGGGATTCCAGGGATTGCATTGTTTAGCGATGCCGTTATTGATTTTCGGCTCTAGGGATTTCTTATGAATTTATGTTGCTAAAAAAAACTTGAATTATTGACGAAACTCGTATATAATATTGATGTCAGTTTTTCCTACTTTATGAAAAGGTTTGACGCAGGAGATAAAATGGGCGGAATGAAACAAAAAATAGCTTTGGTTGTCAGTTTTTCAGTGGTTCTGGTTTCTGCTGTGCTGATAACATTACAGTCCGTTGTTCTTGGTGAGTTTTTTAAGAGATCCTCAGGAAACGACTCGGAAACAAACAGTGAAAGAATCGCTGGTGCATATTCCTTGGCGCTGGCAAATAAGGTCAATGAATATTTAAGCATTGTTCGTTTTTATACAGATTCGGATGTTGTTTCAACTGGAGATGATTCAAGCATTATAAAGTGGATTTCGACCCACGCAGGTTCCCGTAGAGCATATTTTTCTTATGTAATGTATGTTGATTCCAACGGAAATTTCTATTCAGATGTTGGTGAAAGGGGTAGCATTGCAGGAAGTGAAACCTTTAACGCAATTTTCAAAAGTGGAAGAAACGAATATGTCTCAGACCCTGTAATGGATTCCATAACTGGCAAACTGGTTGTCCATGTGGCTCGTGCCGCGAAGGTCCATGGTAAGGTCATTGGATTCTTTGTAGCCGTCGTGCCTGCTGAAAGTTTCCAGTATATGGTCGATTATATCAAGGTTGGTCAATCAGGTAGGGCATGGATTGTAACTGACGAAGGTTTGGTTCTTGCGCACCACAATACAAACTATGCAATGAAGTTGAATCTCCTTAAGGATTCTGGTTTTGCTTCCTCACATCAAAGACTTAAGGAAATGATAAAGAAACTTAGCGCTGGAGGAATCGGTTGGGGATGGACCGAACCTGTGGAAGGAAATGAGGATGACTTTATTTCCTTTAGCCCGATTCCAAATACCAAGTGGAGTCTTGTTATTTCCATTCCAAAATCTCAGATTTATGCAGGACATTCAAAAATCGTTCCATATATGCTTATGCTGAACGTGTTTATCTGTCTTATTGTGTTGATTCTCACAATCATCATGGTAACAAAAATTATGAAACCTTTGGTTGCTGTGAACCAGTCCATCAACCAGATTGCTTCAGGAAGTGCTGACCTTACAAGTCGCATCGATATTACTGCCAAAAATGAAATCGGTTCTGTTGTTGAAGGATTTAACGCCTTTACTGCAAAACTTCAGAACATTGTCAAAGAAATCAAGTCATCTGAGACTGAACTTTCAGGCGCCGGTGGAGAATTGGACGAGTGTTCCTCTAACACATCGGATGTCATTCGGGAAATCCTTTCTCTTATTGGCAGCATGAACTCTTGCATTGAACAGCAGAGTAGTGGAGTTAACAGTACAGTCGTAAGTGTCAACGATATTGCGAAACGAATCGGTGATTTTGATAGGCTGATTGAAACTCAGTCCGCTGGGGTTTCTCAAGCGTCTACAGCAGTTGAAGAAATGATGGGCAATATCAATTCCGTAAACATATCTGTCGAAAAGATGGCGTCCCAGTTTAGTGGACTTGAACGTCTTGCCTCGGAAGGATACTCAAAGCAGTCTGATGTAAACGAAAAGATTACAATGATTGAAAGCGAGTCTGAAATGTTGCAGGAAGCAAATGCCGCTATTGCCGCTATTGCCGAACAGACAAACCTTCTTGCTATGAATGCTGCTATCGAGGCTGCCCATGCAGGTGACGCTGGAAAGGGGTTCAGTGTTGTTGCGGACGAAATTCGAAAATTGTCCGAAACTTCAAGTGAACAGTCCAGGACCATCGGTAATCAGCTTCAGAAGATTCAGGAATCCATTACACAGGTTGTCTCTGCGTCAGAAGCATCAAGTTCCGTGTTTAACTCTGTGGTTGAAGGAATCAAGTCAACAGACGGTCTGGTTCGTGAAATCAAAAATGCAATGCAGGAGCAGACTGAAGGTTCAAAGCAGATTAACGAAGCCCTTAAGGATATGAATGGAAGTACATCCGATGTTCGTAGCGCTTCAAAGGATGTGTTTGAATCCAACCGCTCCATCCTTAGCCAGATTCAGAATCTTGAAAATTCAACGGAAATTCTTAGGGGAAGCATGGCTGATATGCGTGATGGTGCTGGAAAAATCAATTCCACGGGACAGTCTTTGTCTGGAATCACCCAGAAAATCAAAGAATCCATAGATGGAATCAGTTCTCAAGTTTCACAGTTTAAGGTTTGATTAAGGTGGTGGTATGAAAAATATTTTCAAATTGTTCATTCTTTCTTTGATTTGTTCATCACTTTTCATTGGTTGTGGTGAATCCACTAATGATGACGGTAGAATAAAGGTGGCCGGTCTTATCAGAAACGACAAGGAATCTTTCCTTTTGGCTTACACACAGGCTTTGAGGGATGCGGCAGAAGCAGAGAACGTAGATCTTGAAATCTGTGTCTGTAATGATGATGCCGCCATTCAGATTGACCAAGTAAAGATTATGCTTACTCAAGGTGTAAAGTCTTTTGTTATTACTCCAGTCGATACAGGTATGACTGTTCAGATTACAAAATTGGTTAACTCCATGGGTGGTTCCGTGGCGTTCTCCAACATTCTTCCATCTGACGACGCTCTTGATGTTGGAAAGAATTTTTTCTATGCCTCGTCTGCTGAAATTTCTGCTGGAGATTATCAGGCGGAAATTCTGGATGGATATTTCAAGAAAAATCCATCA
>JAZUEV010000313.1:0-2074 GCA_045640345.1 Treponema sp. | reverse complement strand
TTTTGTCGATTATACTCGACAGTGGTGGTGGCTATGAATCATGATTTGTTGAAGACTGTTATTTATGATCAGCATGAAATTATAAAGAATTTCAAGATAGTGAATCGGGAATACGATTTTGATGTTAAGGCAAATTATGTTGTCATCGGTTTGCGCCGTGCCGGAAAATCTACTTTGCTTTATAAAATTGTTCAAGACCTGGTAGAAAATGGGACAGATTGGAATCAGATTGTTTATATCAATTTTGAGGATGAACGGCTTGCGGAATTTAATTTGCAGGATTTTAATGATATTCTTTCTGTTCAATCAGAAATGAGTGATAAAAGTGGGTGGTTCTTTTTTGATGAAATTCAAAATGTTGATGGTTGGGAAAAATTTGCTCGTCGCATGGCTGATTCTAAAGAACATGTTTTTATCACCGGAAGCAATGCAAAAATGTTGTCCATGGAAATTGAAAATCGTCTTGGCGGAAGGTATCTTACAAAATATGTTTCGCCATATAATTTTAGAGAATTTTTGACTGCAAAAAAAATTGATTTCTCTGAGGATGTCTTGTCTGGAACAAAAGCCAGCGGAAAAATAAAAAGAACTTTTAACGAGTATTTCAACTTTGGTGGATTTCCTGAATGTCTTGACTACAAAGATAAGCGTGAATATGTTTTGAGCGTATATCAAAAAGTTTTGCTGGGAGACATCGCAAGTCGAAACGGTATCCGTAATGCAAATGGTTTACGACTGTTGATGAAAAAAATTGCAGAGTCAGTGAAAGATGAAATTTCTTATTCCAAGTTACATAATATTTTAAAAACCATTGGTGTAGGAATCAGCAAGGATATTGTGATTGACTACATTGATTATGCCAAGCAATCTTTTTTGATTTTTGCGGTTAGAAATTATTTTTCCAAATTTATCGACAGAGAAACAACTCCAAAATATTATTTCAATGACAACGGTATTCTGAATCTTTTTTTGAACAAAGGTGAAACTAGGTTGCTGGAAAATCTTGTGGCAATCAATTTGAGAAACAGGTTTGGAGAAAATTTTTATTATTTGAAATCACAAAATTTGGATGCGGATTTTTTTGTAGAGGAAACAGGGACCGTTATTCAGGTGTCCTATTCGCTTGATGATATTTCCAATGACAGAGAAACAACTTCCTTGATTCAAGCTGCGAAGTCTTTGGATGAAGCAAAACGATTTGTAATCATTACATTTAATGAAGAAAAAAATCTGATAGTGGATGATGTAAAAATTGAAGTCATCCCAATCTGGAAATGGCTGATAAAAGAACTGTAGATTTAAAAATCAAACTTTCCAAAATTCCATCTGACACAAGAGGACAGTGCCATCCAGAATTCATTTCGGGATTCCTTTAACCGAAGCTGTACTGTTGATATGAGATTCTGAAAAAAATTCAGCATGACAGAATTTTTTACAGACTCTTTCAAAAAAATCAACCACACAAAAAATCTCCTTTTTCATTTGTCAAAAAATAAATCTAGCCTATATTTATTTACGGAAATTATGATGATGATTTTGGAGGTTTGTATGAAAGAAACAAAATGGACACTTACGATTGTTGCTTTAATATGTTTGGGCGGTGCTATAAATGATTTTTATAATTTTGAAAAAATCGATGCGTCTGGCAATACTGTGAAAATCAAACAGAACAGAATTGAAAACAGTGAGCGTGTCTCCGACGATTCCATCCATGTCTCCAAGTCGGTTATATATTATTTAAGCAACGGTGGCACAATTGATACAGACACTGAAAACGGGTACAACATTTTCATCAAAATAAAAGACAAGGGGTGTAGCAATGAATGGTATCGTCTCAAGTATTTTTTTGAAACTAAGGATGAATATTTGGATGCCATTTCCTATATCAAAAAAAAGGGATACAGAAATATATTGGACAATCAATACCAAGTCGAATTAAAAAATAGAAATCCAAAAATTAAATTTGAGGGTGATGGGGCGGACCTTATAAGGGTTATAAATTTGTCTCTCTCATCGATAAGAAAATTTTAAGCCATTGAACTGTCTTTGAAAAATATTGTTTTATTATTTTTAA
>JAZUEV010000312.1:0-3484 GCA_045640345.1 Treponema sp. | reverse complement strand
CCAAATAATGAAAGATTATCATAATCACCAACACTATTTTGATAAACAACATTATCAATCAAAGGATAAATATAACCTAGCTCCAATCGTTTTGGATAAATAACTGTACTTCCAAAATCCGCATAGACATACTTAAAATCTGCACTGACCTTTGCTAAAGAATAAAGATTCTGAAAGAAAAGTGCATCATTGTTTCCTGGTGGATAATGAGAACGATCTCCTAATTTTCCTGTAGAATCAACGATGTACCAAGCATCGCCATTTATATATTCTTGATTTGGAAATTCGAGAGAACCAAAAAGTGTTGAAAACGATAACCAATCAAAAAGATCGAAATTCAAATCAATTCCAAGAAATGGTCTTGCGCTGGAATTCAATACAAGACTACTTCCGTTATCCATAGCAGCCCATTCACGGTCAATTCTACTGAACCCAACTGTAAGTCTATCATTCAGCCAAGATGCTCGTAAATCTCCATACATCCCAAACCCTAAACTTGGTTCTATAGGCCAACCTTTAAGTCCTGTTGCACTCATATTTGTAAAATAGTAAACA
Organism: Treponema sp.; assembly: GCA_045640345.1. Classification (GTDB taxonomy): domain Bacteria; phylum Spirochaetota; class Spirochaetia; order Treponematales; family Treponemataceae; genus Treponema_D. Next base: position 2,929 of record JAZUEV010000312.1, on the reverse strand, counting down.
GACCCATCCCAATTCTTTTTGAATTTATATGGAAGATAAGAATATGTCTTTACTGATTTTACTGTCCTGGGTTTTTTAGACCAATACTCAACCCAATCATCATCCAATGAACGATCATCTTCGTTACTATCACTTGGCATAGGAACACCTGTTTTGTCTTCTTTTCCTCCAGTAGATTGCCACCAGTTACCAATATAATAATCTCCCATGACTGTTAGCGGAACATCCAAAATTCCTACAAAGGCTTTTATTGCGTAAGAAAGATTCTTTCCAATATCACCAGTAAAATTAAAATTATTCCAAACTTCATAGCTCGTTGCATTACAGCTAGACTTATCATAAAATCCACCAGAAAATCCAGCATCTATAGAATCATTAAATTCGAAAGAAAATGGAAAATCAGTATCCGTTTCTACCCTAAACTTCAATTTTGTCCAGTCCATTCCATTTTTACGTTCAAATCTTTTCTTGAAATACTCAATGGATTCCTTTTCACTGTTGTAAACAAACGCGCTAAGACTGTCTTTTTTTTCATCCAGATTGCTAGAAATCTGATCCAAGGTCTTCATTATGAACTGTTCAGTATAAGGTTTTGTTGTTGGAAGCGATGAACACAAACCTCGCATTTCAGCGTTGTTTAATAATTCGTAGACTTCATCGCTCAAATCTACTGTCACATTTGTTTGTGCAAAACATAATCCAGCAGTAGACATTATAAGTAAAAAGCAAAGCAAAAATTTTCTCATTACAAACCCCTTGAAGTTTTAAAAGATGTGTACCATTATATAGAAAACAACTAAAACTTTCAATTTTTAGAGGCATAAAAAAAATGAAATCTAGAAATATTTTTTTGACTATCATTTTGGTTCTTTTTCTTGCTACAGATCTTTTCTGTGAATCCTACAGCACACAACAATTGATTCCAGTGAATCATTGGATTTATGACGCTCTTTACACTTTGAACGCAGAATCAAAATCTGTTTCTCTTGCAGATATTGGACCATGTTCAGTACAAGAACTTCAGTTATATTTTTCAAAAATTGATTGTGAAAAATTGTCTCAAGCAGGACAAGATTTATATTATCAGGTTCAAAATTATCTTTCACAGAAAAAATTCACATTGAAGCTTGGACCTGTGGATTTTGGTTTTAATGCAAATCTTTATCCAGAATTATTGTATAAATCCAACAAAAATATTGATTGGACTTATGGTTCTCATAATCAAGTAACCTGGAATAAAAAATTTTACACATACGATGAAAATACAAAAACTTGGACACTTGATAAAACTGAACCCGTCAATTCAAAATATGAAGATGCATCTTTTTGGGGTGGAAATAAATTGACAACACCTCTAATTTCTTTTCCGTTCTATTTGAATTTTGCAGACATTGCATTCATCGAAACAGTCCCCTTTATATCAAACAATATTTTGTACATGGTTGACCCGAATAATTTTACAAATGTTCCATTGGATTTTTTAGCAGCCGATTTTATGCAACCAACCACAGCAAACTTTAGTATTGGATATCTATTCAAAAACGATTTGGGGCTTGCTTTTCAGATTGGAAAAGAAGGATTGCAAATTGGTCGATCTCTTTTGGGAAGTGTGATTTACAACAATACTTTTCAAACTGATGCTTATTTCAAATTTGATTTTTACAGTCCAAAATTTCGCTACAATATGGATGTAGTTGAAGTAGATCATACAAAATTTGCCTACCTACACAATTTTGAAGTACATCCTTTAGATTGGTTAAAATTCGGGTTCACTGAAGGAACTTTAATCAACGACAATTTTGAACTTCGATATTTAAATCCTCTTATGATTATGCATTCATATCATTCATGGACTGAATATGAAACTGCTTTCGAAGATTATGTCTACGGAGAATCTCATGTTAGTGCGTATTTTGGAGCAACCTTCGATATCGTTCCTATCAAGAATCTTCGTATCTATGGACTTTATTCCCAGGTTGAAATACAAATTCCATCAGAACTTGGAAGCGAATATGGTCGTCACCTTCCTACTAGTTTGGCAGGACAGCTAGGGGTAAGTTATAATTTCCCAAGTCCATGGGGTGGATGGATTACTACTGGAATTGAAGGACTATATTCATCACCATTTATGTATTACAAAACAGGTCCTTCCTGGTCATGGTACAGAGCACGCTACGACAATTATAAATCCACATCAAATCCAATTTGCTCGTGGACAGGCTCTCCTTATGGTCCAGACAGTGCAGGATTCATCATAAAAGGTGGCTATAAAAATGGACAGAAATGGTCAGTCGATTTGTCATATCTATTTATGGCACATGGAGAAAATACATTCAATTTGTTTGAAGAAACCAGCGACATTAATGGAGAAACCTATTGGGTTTATTATCCAAGTTCATACATTGATAACCAATATTCAAAATCGGATACGATAGCACGAGATATGGCTTTAACTGGAAATATTGAATACAAAAATCAATTGACCTTGGATGGACGATATGTCTTGAACGATCATTGGGCATTCGACGGACAGTTTGTTTATACATTTGTGTTTAACAACAACAATATTCTTAATGATTTTGAACAAGGAATACAATTAGCTCTTGGAGTGAATTTTAAGGTATTCTAATTTCGATTTTTGTTTTATAATACTAACCATGCGTGTATCACTAACATTTGACGACGGACCGAATACTTCTACGACGGTTCAGGTTTTGGAGATTCTGGAAAAATATAATGTGCAGGCCAGTTTCTTTTTGATTGGGCAAAACATAAATGAAGAAAGTGCTTCGAGCATCAAACGGGCTGTGGCAGACGGTTGTTCAATTGAATGTCATTCTTGGTCTCATCCAGCGTTTCCAAATCTAACTGCCGAGGAGATGTTGGAGCAGATAAAATCAACAAATGTATTGATTGAAAAATATGCAGG
>JAZUEV010000311.1:0-2823 GCA_045640345.1 Treponema sp. | reverse complement strand
ACTAGATATTGTGTAGAGATTCCGAAACGAGCTCGGAATGACACTATGCACTAAACTTATTAGACAGCCCCCTCTTTATCAACAGCCGCATTGGTCTTTTTTAATTCAGTCGAAGAATTTTGGCAAGGGGGATTCGATTTTCATTGTCTCTCCGCTTACGGGATGTGGAAATTCCAAGGAAAAAGCGTGGAGCATTATCCTGTTGTTCAATTGAGGAATCCCTTTTTTTCCGCCGTAAAGACTGTCTCCCAAAATCGCCATGCCGCTTAAAGAAAGATGCAACCTTATTTGGTGTGTCCGCCCAGTGTAAAGACGGCAATCCACATAAGAAAGTCCCTCCATCGTTTTTTTGATCGTGAACTCAGTTTTGGACCATTGACCCCCTCTGCTTTCAGGAAGGACTCCCATCTTGCATTGACTGGACTTTGGACTTATCCTTCCAATAAAGTTTTCAACAACAAAAAAATCGTTTTTCGAAGTTCCACAGCACACCGCCCTGTAAGTTTTTACTACAAGATGATTTTCAAACATCTCATGGACTTTTGGATTCACCGACCTGGTTTTTGTAAAAAGCAGAACTCCAGATGTCTCCCTGTCCAAGCGATGCATGATTCCAACATAAGGAGGATTCCTGAGACCTGGATTTTTTTTCCAAAGATAGTCCACCACGGCCTGGTGCATGGAAAACCTGTCCTTCACAATAGTTCCTTCGGTGGGAATAAAGGCGGGCTTGTCCACAACGATTATGCTGTCGTCTTCAAAAAGCACATCCCCATTGTCCAATGTGTATTCAATATCATCCGGCTTTTTTTCAAAAAAAAGTTTATCTTCCTGGACCCTTGCATTTATGGTGGAGCCTTTTTTTAGAACAAAAGATGGAATCCTGCACTGCCGTCCATCAACAAAAACGGAACCGGCCACAATAAGTCTACGAATCTTGCTATTCGAAATCTCCTTTCCAGGAATCTCAGTAGGTAACTTGATTCTCAAAAAATCGTTCAGGCTTGTACCCTTGCCATCAAAAATCCATTTAAAATCTGCCATGGAAACAGTTTATATGAAAGCGACAAAAAATGCAATTTTTAGAAGTCCCCCATTGGATTGCGAATTTTATGGTCAAATTCATAAAAAAAATGGATTAAAAAAAAAATTTTTGTGTTCTATAATGATGGAATGGAAAAGATTAACAGAGTTTTTATGAAGGGAGCGGACTGTTCCCTGGACCTTGGTGACGGAAGCGAAAGAGGTTTCTATGTCAACCAGGATTATATTTTGCAGAAAATGAGAAAAGTCCATCGAGGCATTTCATTGATGTACACCTATTATCCTACGGACAAAGGTTGGCCTGTGAGAGCAAGTATCGCATTTCCTCAGGAGACCCCTTCTGGTGCATGGAACTATCCCTATGAGGACTATTTTCCATACAGAGGTGGCGTGGAAGGATTAAGGGACGACGAGCCATTTAAATTTATGAAAGAGATTCGCGCCCATGGACAGGACGTGGTTTTGACTATGACAATCAATCCACAATTGAGCGACGAATATATTATTGCGGTGGCCAAAGACCTTAGGCCTTATGGAAGAGTTCTTCTTAGAATCAACCACGAGTGCACAGGTTCATGGTTCTGTTTTGGGAAAAGAGGAAGCTACCAGGATATCGCCGATTTTTTTGTCCGTTGCTGCAAGATTTTCCATCAATATTCTCCAAATGTAAAAGTGATTCTGTGCGCTGGAATGTGGGAAAAAGAGACCGGCAAAATCGAGATGGAAGATATATTCATGGAGGCTTTCAAGGAATGTGACTATTGGTCAGGAGACCAGTATCTTTCACTTCACTGGGGTTGGCCTGCCGATGTGGCTCTCAAGGGAGGAAACTCTTTTGCCTGCTATGATGTGGATGAAGTCTATGAAAAAGCGAAGAACACCTGGAAAAGACTGCGTGAAATAACAGGTCAGAATAAACCAATGCTCCTTTCTGAACTCAATGCCGACGGAGACGTTACGGGACCTTATGAACAGGCAAAGATGATGAAGCATTTCATGGAACTTTTGCAGAAGGACAGCGACCATTGGCTTGATGGATTTACCATGTATCAGTTCAGGGATGACGGAAGATTGGGACTTGAGATAACGGATCCAAACAACAGCGATGTTGGTATCGAGCAGCCACTTCTTTCATGCTACAGGGAGGAACTTCATAAACCATTTTTCAGCAAGAAGATGGTTCAGGGCGAAGAAATCAATCTTCCATGCAAACTTCGATGGGGAAATGCGGATGATTCAGAAGGTATCGAAATTCCGGTGCACTTTAACAAGAATCCTCATTTTGCTGAAATCTATTTTGATTCCCCAGACCTTGTTGATAAAAATTTTGTCATAGAATTGAATGGATATTGGTTCTACAAAAAACCCGGCACAAAATGTGTTGACATGATGAGCCTTTTCTTTGAAAAACCATTGCAGTCACCTACCGACATGAAGCTTAGGATTTTTGCACCTCCTGCAGATGGAATGAACAGACCTGAAAATGGAGATCCTTATGAATCAAAAGACGGCGAATGGATGAACAACTTCTACACAGAACTGAAGACCCTTCCCCGCATAAGAATCGATGAAGAACCTGTGCTGATTTTGAAGGAATACAAGGACTAAAAAATTACGTTTCTGCCATACCCCTTTTATGGTACAAAAGGAGGCTGCTGAAAAAGTCCAATTTGTCATGCTGAATTTATTTCAGCATCTCATTAATTATAGATATATTATACAATTAGAGATCCTGAAACTAGTTCAGGATGACAGGTTTTACACTTTTTCAGTGACATC
>JAZUEV010000310.1:0-6915 GCA_045640345.1 Treponema sp. | reverse complement strand
TGTTTGATATTCCAAAAACAACACCCAATACAAGACCAGTGGACATAATCACTGATAGAGAACATGTAAGAGCATACTTGGCCAACATCTTAGTTTTAAGACGTTTGCTGTAACAAATTTCTTTCGAAAAAGTATATTTTTCCATAACCGAACCTAAAATTCAACCTTCCACCCAAGATTTTAGTTTTCCGCGTCAATTTTCTGCGATTCTAAATTCTTGGGTTTCTTTTTGAGCCCGATTAGGTAGGTCTCGAATGATTCCGTCCTGCAGGCTTCTGGTTTGAACCCTTTTGCTGTTTCAAAAATCTCCCTCATTTTTTTTAGCTCCAACTGCTGGTTGCCGTTCTGGAAAATCTTTACACAGAAATTTCCGTTGGGCTTCAACATCTGGTCAGCATACCAAATGGCCATATCCACCAATCCTTTTGACCGGGCAGTGTCAATGGTTCTGTTTCCCGTGGTCAATGGAGCCGCATCACATACAACTAAATCGTAAGGACCGTTCGCCTTAATCTGGTTGCGAATCTCCTCGCTAAGTAGGTCGCCCTGAAAAAAGACCAGATTATCGCCTTTTACCGATTTGGAAAGAGGGTTCAAATCCACAGATACTACTTTACCAGAATTATTTAAATTACGCAACAGCCAAGTGGTCCAACTTCCTGGAGCTGACCCTAAATCGAGAACAGTGTAACCTTTTTTCAACATCCCAAACTTTTGGTCGATTTCCTGAAGCTTGTATACACTTCTGGCAGGGTAGCCTTCCTTAAACGCTTTCTGTGACCAAAAATCCGGTTTACTATAGCTGTTTGTTTTTGCTGGCATATCTCATGGATTATCGGTGGAATTTTGGGAAATCTTGAGAGTCTGCTACTGATTTTGCACGATGAATTTATGTTTAATTTTATGATTTCTTCTTGTGGCTCAAGTCCGTTGTTTTTTGAAGCATTTTATTTTGTCACAGGCTTCGATTTTGCCAATGAAAAATCATATAATTTTTTAATAATTCAGCACTTTCATAAAAAAGCTTCCTTCTTGCATCACTTTTTTTAAGGAAAAATCGTTAGATTTTTCGAATCCGTGTGACATTTTTTATGCTTTATGTTATAAAATGCTCTTGATATTTAAACTCGACATTCGTCCTGATGCTTGCTTATAGAATCTTTTACAATTTCGCTAAATTCATCACAGCTTGGATAGTAATCAAGTTTGGAACATTGTTTCGCTACAATTTTACAGATTTCTTCAATTTGTTTTTCTTTAGCATTTGCATCAAGTTGTTGCAAAATATCATTTTTTGTAAAACAATCAAAAACTATGACGCCTTCTATAATGGATTTCTTGCCATTGTCGTCTTCTACTATAATGTTCATGCTGTAACTCCGTAACCCTGATTTTTTTTATCCATTTTGAATTGTCCTCTTATTTTCCGTAAGTGGCTTCGATTTCACGAATCTGGTCGCGGATAGCTGCTGCCTGTTCATAATCAAGCCGTTCTGCACATTCTTCCATCTCTTTTTTGAGTGCGGAAATGAGTTTTTTTCTTTGGGATGCCACCATAAGATTGCAGGTCTTTTTTAGGACTTCCAGATTTGTGTTGGCGTTTTCCTTTGCGTCCTCTTCCTGTCGCACCAAAATATCTTCCACAGCCTTTTTGATGGTCTTTGGGGTGATTCCATGTTTTTTGTTGTAGGCTTCCTGGATTTCCCTGCGACGCTTGGTTTCTGTAATGGATTCCTTCATGGCATCGCTCATTCTGTCGGCATACATGACAACCTTTCCGTCTGCGTTTCGTGCCGCTCGACCGATTATCTGGATGAGGGATGTGGTGCTTCGTAAAAATCCAATCTTGTCGGCATCAAGAAGGGCAATGAATGACACCTCCGGCAAATCGATTCCCTCCCTGAGAAGGTTGATTCCAATGAGCACATCGATTTCACCGACCCTAAGACTTTTGAGGATTTCAACACGCTGGAAAGTGTCAATCTCTGAATGGATGTACTTTACCTTCATTCCAAGTCCCTCAAGATAGTCTGTCAAATCCTCTGCCATCTTTTTTGTGAGGGTCAAAATCAAGCTGCGTTCGTTTTTGAGAATCCTTTCCTGGACTTCCCTGTAGATGTCCTGCATCTGTCCTTCGCTTGGTCGCACTTCCACGATTGGATCCAAAAGTCCTGTGGGTCGAATGATTTGTTCAACCACCTGGGTGGACTCCTTGATTTCCTGTGGGCGAGGGGTGGCTGTGACATAGATGACCTGGTTCATTTTTTTTGTGAACTCTTCCGATTTCAAAGGTCTGTTGTCCAATGCCGATGGAAGCCTGAATCCAAAATCAATAAGGTTCTGCTTTCTGCTGCGGTCCCCTTCATACATGGCACCAATCTGTGGGACTGTAACATGGGCTTCGTCAATCATGCACAAAAAGTCGTCGGGGAAGTAATGGAGCAGTGTGGCCGGTGGTTCTCCAGGATTTCGACCTGCGATGGGACCTGAGTAGTTTTCAATTCCTGAACAGTAGCCCATTTCCCTCATCATTTCAACGTCATAGGTGACTCTTGTTTTTAGTCGCTCCGCTTCAAGAAGTTTTTTTGCGTCCATCAATGTGTTGTAGCGTGTCTCCATTTCCTCCATGATTCTGTCTGTGGCTTTCATAAGCATTTCCTGGGGAACGACAAAGTGCTTGGCTGGATAAAGGTAAAGTTCGTCCAATTCTTCAATGGTGTCCCCAGTGATTACATTGAACCTGCGGATTCTGGACACCTCATCAAAATCAGTTTCAATTCGATAGGCTTCGTCGGTTTCCATGTAGGTGGGGAAAACATCAATGGATTCACCCCTGATTCTAAAGTTACCCCTTTCCAAGACCATATCGTTTCGCTGGTACTGGGTCTGAATCAGTTGGGCTGCCAGTTGGTGCACATCCAGGTTCTGTCCCTTTTCAATGTGGCTCCTCATATCCTTGTACATTTCAGGCATACCCAAACCATAGATGCAGCTGACTGTGGCAATGATGATAACATCCCGTCGTTCCATAAGGGCATATGTGGCTGCCAATCTGAGTTTGTCGATTTCCTTGTTGACGTCGGCATCCTTTTCAATGTACAAATCTCTGGCAGGGACGTATGCTTCAGGCTGATAGTAGTCGTAGTAGGACACAAAATATTCAACAGCGTTGTTTGGGAAAAAAGTCTTGAACTCACGGTAAAGCTGGGCGGACAATGTTTTGTTGTGGCTGATAATCAAGGTTGGACGCTGGATTTTTTCAATGATTTTTGCCATGGTGAAAGTTTTTCCAGAACCGGTCACTCCTTTCAAAGTCTGGTACTTATCGCCCCGCAGAAAACCCTTGACCAATGCATCGATTGCTTCCGGCTGGTTCCCCGATGGTTCATAATCGGATACCACTTGGAATTTTCTCATCTGTTCCCCCTAAATCTGCTCAACTAAAAGCTTGTCCCAATCAGACTCCAAAAATTTGAGACACCTGTGAGGTCTTAATCCTGAAACTGCGGATCCAAGGATGTTGTCCATAAAAATTGCAATCCCTAGGTGTTTTCTATAATATAGTCAGTATTTGGAAAATGGCAAGTGGTAAAATGAAAAAAGGACAAGAGATTTTTGTTTTTATCAACTGATTTATGGGAACCTCCAAGATTGCAATTTCTGGAGATGCCCTTATCTTTTGTCCTTTGTGTGTTTTAGATGGAATTTGCTCCACTGTTTTCTGATTCCAGCTGGATTGTAAGTTCCACTGTTTTGTTGTTGCGGTAGACCTGGACTTTTACTTTGTCGCCAGGGACTTTATCTTCCAGAGCCGCATAGTAGTCAGCCAGTGTGTTTACAGTGATTCCATCAATGGCTGTGATAATGTCTCCACCAAGATAGATGGTCTTTGGATTGAATGTGCCGTAGCGGACTGCTGTAGTGCCACCCTTGAGACCACCCTGTTCAGCCAGACTTCCGGATTTGATTCTACTGATAATCATTCCACTGTTGATTGTGTATCCAGCGTATCGGGCAATGTTGGATGTGTTCTGAACCAAAGACACCATCATCACACCACGGTTCACTTTTCCAAACTGGATGAGTTCATTAACAACGCGACGGGCTGTGGACACTGGGACTGCAAATCCCACGCCGCTGGAGGATCCACTGGATGAATAGATGATAGTATTTACCCCAATCATGCGACCCTGGCTATCAAGCAGTGGACCACCTGAGTTACCTGGGTTGATGGCTGCGTCTGTCTGAATCATGTTGCGGATGATTACATTCTCACTTTCCTGGATTGGTCGTCCAAGTCCCGAGACGATTCCCGTAGTCATGGTGCGTTCAAGGGCAAAGGGATTACCGATGGCGATGACCTTTTGTCCCACCTTAAGATTTTCGGAATCACCAAAGTCAATTGTCTTCAGGACTACATCCTTGTCGGGAGTGAATTTCAGGACTGCAATGTCGCTTTCCACATCCTTTCCAACAACAGTTCCTTCGTAGCTTGATCCATCAGCCAATGAGATGGTGATTTTTGATGCGTTGTCGATAACATGGACATTGGTGATGACATATCCTCTTTTGTCAATGATGCTGCCAGAACCGGAGCCGCCAGAGGTCAACACAGGTTCCCAAAACCAGTTGGAGCTCATAACCTGAGTTGTAATATTCACAACCGCTTCATTGCATTTTTCATAGACTGCAATGTTCTGTGCTTCATCCTGGGTGTATCCGCTACTTGGGGCAGCCACTGTTATGGCCGGAGAATTTGTCTCAAGAATTTCTTCGTTGGTGATAAGACTTTCCCCAGCGTCTGCAATGATTTCTGAGCTAGAGGATTTGATGTTGTCTTTCTGAAAAAACTGAATCCCCTTGCTGATTCCAAAACCAAGTGCCAAAGCTGATGTTGCAGTTATGGCGCAGGCAATAATCAAGTGTCGTTTTGAATAAAGTTTCATACTAAGAATATAGTAATAAAAGATAAAAGTGTCAAATTCATTGTGTGTGTCCTGGGAAAAATAACTGAAAATTAGTTTCCAAAAGCTGAATGTAATAAGTTTCTTCTATTATATACTGTTGATTAAGGTAAAACGATGGGCTTGGGAAATTAAGACTGTTAATATTCCAAACCACCACTTCCGCTGAATGTTCGTTCACAAAAACGGCTTCCGCGCTTCGCTTGTGCAGATGTTTTTGCGGCCGCCCATTCTGCTCCGTGGTGGTTTGGAAACTGTTGTTTATTTTCATATCCATTTTTTTTTGCGTTTTGCGAATATTGTTGTAAAAAAAATCTTTTGTCTTTGCTTTTGGAACGGTGGCTTGTTTCCCATGCCCCACAAAAGTGATGGGGTTGGAGGGGGATTAAAGAGGATGTCCGTTGTAAATAAATTTTTTGATGAAATTTTTTAAATTATAGAACGTCTTTAATGACAATTTTTTTCTTTGTGATATATTATAAATATAACGGCATTTCAAAAAAATATTTTTCAGTGATGCTTGAGAAGTTTTAGGTCTTGAAATTGCAAAGATAAACATCGCATTTTTAAGGTTGTTGCTAAAATTTGCAATTTTTAGGGACGTCCATAAGTGTTGGATGATGAAGGTTTTGTCCATCTCCAAAATGATCATTGAATGTTTATGGAAGATTGAATACAATTTGTGTAAGGAAAACTATGATTGATTTAAAAGAAGAACAGGAAAAAAAAGCTAGATGCCTTTTGGTTGGTGCACCGAACAAAAATGATGAGGAGCCAAAGGAGTTGCAGGGGCTTGTGGATACTTTGGGCATGGAGACTGTTGAATCCATTGTTCTTGCAAGGATTGAACCTACACCGTCCTATGGCATTGGAACAGGTAAGGCTCAGGAAATCGCCAATCGTGCCAAGGAACTTTTTGTTGATTGCATTATCTTTGACTGGGAAATTGATCCTTCGAAGCAGAGGAACTGGGAAAAATTGACTGGTATAAATGTGTTTGACAGAAATGAAGTTATTATCAGGATTTTTGCACAAAGGGCTCAGACCAAGGAAGCTATTCTTCAGGTTCAGTTGGCTCAGTTGACTTATTCATTGCCAAGACTTAGCCACATGTATGGTGATTTGTCCCGTCAGCGTGGTGGAAACTACGGTTCAAAAGGTAGTGGAGAAACTCAGCTTGAATTGGATAGACGACAGATTGAAGACAAGATTCTCCAGATCAAAAAAGACCTTGAGCAGGTAGCTGTTAACAGACAGACCCAGAGAAAACAGAGGGAAAGAACATCGACAGCGGCCTGTGCTCTTGTGGGATATACGAACGCAGGAAAGTCCAGCCTCTTGAATGCTTTAACTGGAGCTGAGGCTTTTGTGGAGGATAAACTTTTTGCAACATTGGATCCTACCACCAGAAAATTTTCTATTTCTGAAGCGTCCCAGGTTTTGATGACAGACACTGTAGGGTTTATCTCTAATCTTCCTCACACATTGATAGATGCATTCAGGTCAACTCTTGAGGAGGCCAGTCTTGCTGATTTGCTTTTGCTTGTGGTTGATTCCAGCGACGAAAATTGTCTAAAGCAATACAAACAGGTTTTGAAAGTTTTGGAAGAAATACACGCCCATGAGATTCCTCGATTGATTGTCCTCAACAAAATCGACAGAGTAAAGGACGACCCAGTTCTTATGGCAAATCTGGATGTGAATTTCCAAGACGCTATTCATGTGTCCGCCGCTACTGGTGAAGGATTTGAAGAACTCATCGCTGTTATGACGGAAAATCTTTTAGGGTCTTTGGCAAATTATCTTGTCCCCATGGACCGCTCGGATTTGGTTGAGACTGTCCGCAAAAATGGTACAATCGAAAAAGAAGAATGGCTGGACGACGGTGTGCATCTACTTGCCAGAATCCCAGGTCGTGTAGATGAAAATGGAAATTGTTCCACTAGGACAT
>JAZUEV010000309.1:0-3472 GCA_045640345.1 Treponema sp. | reverse complement strand
TAATGCTTAAACCATCTTCCACAGGATTGATTAGTCTGATTTGAATCAACAGACTTTTGGTCCTGTGGATTTTTTTTTGATTGCAATCTAAGTTCCATAAAATCAATATGTAAACCTGATCATCTTCACTGAGCCATCGGTTTCATCCATCGTAACGACCGCAAATTTTCTGTACGCCAAAAAAGAACCAACTATGCTCTCAGTAAAATTCCCCCAAGAATAATCTTTATACTCATGGACATGGCCTTCCAAAATCAATGGGACATTATTTTTTGCAAAATCAGCAATCAACCTGTTGCGCTCGTAGGAATCATGTATCTCAAAAAGATGGCGACCACCAGAAAAAATTGGATAATGGGACAGAACGATTTTTGGTCGCAAATCCTTTTTTATAAGACTCTCAAAATCTTCCAGCTGTTCATTCCCGATGCTTCCGTTGGCTGTGTCCAAAGCGTAGAACCTGAACTTTCCCACATCAAAGTAATAGCTTGAGTTATAAGGATAGACAAGATTTTTCCAGTCCTCCCATCCATTGTTGTACAGGTCATGGTTTCCAAGAATTGTGTAGGATGGAAAATCATCTGCAGTCGCAAGGTGCAATTTTTCTACAGCAATATCTTTTACTTTTTGCACAAACTGATTGTAGTCCCTAAACTCTGACTCCCATCCGTGCTCCGCAATGTCTCCCAAGCAAACCATAAAACGAGGCTTCATGGAATCATCACTGCGGTCGTAAAAATCAGCAAGCCACTTAAAAAAATCAGTGTCGTGCCTTGTTTTGTCGGAACCAAAATGGATATCCGTTATTACAAGCCCCGTATATTTTGACGGAAGAGAATCAAGGGACAGAGATTTTTCAGAGAAATCTGCAAACTTATTAAATCGACTTTCCACATCCTTTTCGTTAAACAAAAGTGAATAGGCACCAAAGTCCCCGCAGGAAACAAAAAGGACTGCAAAAAAAATCATTGCAGAAAAAATGGTTATCTTTTTCAAAACGTGTATCCCCCGCCAAAGCGAATCTGAAATTTATCATGGTACGGAGCTGTGGTGAACATATCGCTCATCCTTGACGCAACTTCCACATAAGGTTTCACACCGTTTTTGAACAGGTATTCTGCTCCAAGTGTATAGGTGGCAGCACCGAATGTGGGATAACGGTAGGAATCAAAAGTGGCTCCAGTTACATAAAGCCCAAGTCCGCCAGAAAAAATCTTCCTAAAATCAATGAGCACAGACATTGTTCCCTCAAAAATCCAAGGGGAATTATCTTTTACAGCCTGAATCTGGGAAGTCTTAAGTCCATAGCCAATCTTAAACAGAAATGAAAATCCCTTCCGATCCAGAAGATTCAATCCAACGTTAAAAAGAAAATCGTTTTCAAATGCCAAGTCCGTTTGGTTCTGGAAATGGTAGATTCCATTCATGCCGATTCTGATATCATTCTTTTTCAAATTCCAAGACAAAAAGGAAGGATAAAAATCACCGGACAATGTAAAATCTATCATGTCCGCATAGATTTGGCCACCAAGGAAAGCGTCAAAAGATTTTTGGTCAACACTGATTTCGGCATTGTAGGCAAAAGAATTTCTTTCAAGTCCCCTGTCAGCAAAATAGACAGCCCCCACCCTTAAATCAATACCAAATTTTTCAGCCGCATAGATGTTTGGCAACAGAAAAACCACAAACACGACCAACAAGAACCTTTTCATCAACTTCAGTCTCCGTCAATTATTATATCCTATAGAACATTTTTTTATCAATATATATACTTTATAGAATATGAAATAATGGCGGTAAAACAAAAAAAATGGCATCCCTAGAAATCATAAGTCCTGGAGATGCCGTGATTTTTTAATAGGTTATGGTGAAGAAATATCTGTCGTAGCGATAGAGGCTTTCCATACAATCAATCATTCCATCTGTGTCGGAGGAATCTTTTGTGGTCCTGCGGATTTTTGTTGCACCATTGTTCAAATTAATATCCACAACAGAAGGATAAGCGTATCCTGTGTTTTCATTTATTACAAAATCGATGTTGATTTTTTGATCAAGATAACCGTCCTCATGCCAAACATATTTCAGTTTCAAAATATGGAAACCTGTCTCCGAATCTTTTTCAATTTCCACGCTCTGGATTTTTGTGCCGGAATCAAGTTTGTTCAAAAAATCTTTCACCCAAATTCTTTTGCCATAGCAGATATTAAAATAGACACACTCCGCATCCTTTATCCATTTTGGAATATCGTTCACGGTCAACTTTGAAGATGAAGAAGAATTGTTGCCCGACTCAATATCAAAGTATGATGAAAAAATCATTGGGGATTCCACCACGTTGATTTCATTTCTGTCCAGCACAACTTTTGCGGATGAATCATAAAGAACCAAATCCGTTTTTGTCATAGGACCCTTGAATGTCAAAACCAATTCCTGCACATCGTCATACGGATTCATAAAAGATGGAACAGCCCCCAAGTCCACACCGTTTCCATCCATGACCTTCAGATTTTTTGCCATATCCGAAAGATTGAATTTTTTCACATCAATATTATCATCGGTGGGCCAAAGCATTATGCAATAAACAGGCGAGCGTCTATAACTGTAGTCGCTGTTGATAAAAGGTCCATAGGAACCACTCTTGTCAAAAACAAGTCCATTATATTTGCTGCTGGATTTTTTTCCGTTGGGAAATTGGAAATCATTTTTTGCTTCATCTTTTGGAAATGCGGAAACAGTCACAAGAGTCTTGCCAACTTTTTTTGGAACAAAAGTTATTTTCATTTCGGAGCTTGATTTTGAAACCACATTGAAAGATGTTTTTTCGTTGTCCAGATAGAGATAAAAATCTTTTGCCTTATCAAGATTCAAACCTTTTACAAGCAATGTGGATTGCGAATTCTTTGAAAGATTTTTTCCATCAATAGAAAGTCCTGAAATCAGCACATCGGATTTTTCGACACAAGGAAATAAGAACATAGGACATTCCACATCCCACTGCTGAAAATATGTGTAGATGCGAGAACTTTTTTCTGGACATTTGATAGTGAAAACCATTTCGCTGTCGTCGAGAATTTTCAACTGTGATGGATAGATTTTATTTGTGTCGTAATCCATCAAGACGATTTTTGATTTGTCCAGCTTGGAGAAAAAAGTTCCAGTGCATTTGATTTTGATTTCGGACTTTCCGTTAGCAACCAAATATCCGTTTTGGATTTCACCCTTCTTTTCCATATCCGTCAAATCAAATTCAAAATCTGTATAGAACAGAGTTTCCTGGATTTGATAGTCCGTAAGTTCTCCGTAACCTTTTTTGGAATTGGTTTTTATCTGAGCATTGCGTTCAGCGTCCGTAACATAACCAAGACCGTTACTGCGATTCGTTTCCCTTTGACTATCCAAAGATGCGGCAAAAACAAAAGTCCCTGCCATCAACAAAGCGGCAACCAAAGAAATAATTTTTTTCATAAAATCC
>JAZUEV010000308.1:0-2488 GCA_045640345.1 Treponema sp. | reverse complement strand
AGGAGGATCCACCCGATCCCATTCCGAACTCGGAAGTTAAGCTCCTCATCGCCGATGATACTGCCTTTTGGTGGGAAAGTAGGTCGCTGCGGGCTTTTTTTTGCCCATTTCAATCCATCGCAATCGCGGTGGATTTTTTTTGTCATTTTTTATTATTTTGAATTTAACTTTGATTCTAAATCTGCAATTTGTTTTTCAACAATTTCTTTTTTTTTATTTAAAAAAGCAAGCTGTGTTTTTAATATTTCAATTTGTTTTTTTTCTTCATCAGTCAAAATATTAGTTTTTGAAATTTTTGTTTTATATTTTATTCCAGACTTGCTATAAGTTATTTCGCATTCAATCGATGTTTTGTTTGTTTTATAATCATAACCAGAAACTATGAAATCAGGATTTACAGAATAAACAGCAGATCTTTCTCCGCCTTTATGAATTAAAACATTATGTTTTGAAAAATCTGAGATAGCCGCTTTTATTTTTGATTCTGAAAAATTTGTTTTAGTAATAAGCATTTCTCTTTCAGCTTTTTGAATTATGAAATCTTCATTTTTTTTACGAGCATTTGGAAATGATTTTAATATTTCAAAAAGAATTTCTGCATAACTTCCAGAACAACCATAATTAGCCAAAATCAATTTCAAGAATGCAATATAAGTATTTGATTCTGTCATAGGTTTTGTTATGTTTTCTGGTAATTGATTTAGATATTTTTTCATAACTTAAGATTATAATTTATAACTTAAGTCATCAAGTTTTTCATAAAAAATTTTCTTAAATAATTAAAAGTCACAAAATAAATTCTCTAACAGTCAAAAAACACCCTCATAGCACAGCGTAGAGGGGGCTAGAATCGATTTTCTAGCAATTTTTATAATTTATATCGTCTGAATAAAATGAACGCGTCTACGGGCGTTTTTTTACGGTTTTAGACGATTTAAAAAAATGCAAAAAAAACAAAAAAATTATTCTTGTATTTTCTAAGCATTATTTTCGATTTCGCTCAAGTCTTTTTCAATTTCTGAAAGTTGAGTCTTTAAGTTTTGAGTTTCGATTTCACTTTTTTCTAGTTGAGTTTTTAAGATTCCAATGGCTGTTTTTTTCCAAGCAATAACAGATTCTTTTGACATTGGCTTTATTTCAGTTTCAGAAGTTTGAATAGATTTTGCTTGTTCAAAAATTTTTTTACGCTGTTCAAAAGATTTTGAATTATTAACTTCAGTGATGAAATCTTTGCCTTCAACGGAATATCCAAAAATTAGTTGAATATGTTTTATGTCTTTCCAGTCTCCTCGAGCAACCATATAGGGATTGAATTTATAATTTGCAGAACGAGGAGAAGAAGTGTCTTTTATTAAAACGTGCCCTTTAACTAGATTAGTAATCGCTCTTTCAACAGAACGATAAGAAAGATTTGTTTTTTCAGCAATACTTGTTTTTACTCGTTTTGTAATTGAAATATAGGGATCGTCATCTGCGTATGGGATTCTTTTCATCAATGCCAAAAGAACTGGCAAAGTTGCTTCTGGAACACTTTGAAAATACAAAATGTCTTTCAAGTAAAATTTCACAAAAGCTGGTTCTGATTCAACTGCATAAGTATATGAATGTTCAGACTCGACTATTTTAGGCATTCCATCAGTACAATCTGTAACAAGTGTTTTTGATTCTTTGAAAACTGTTTTTTTTGCTCTTGGCATAAAGATACTCCTAAACAATAACCGTCAATCTTATTTCGGTTTAAGAATATATTTTTTAAATTACAACCGTCAATATATTGACGGTTGTAACGTCTATTATAGTCGTTTATACCGTCCAATACAGACGGTTAAAGCGTCTATATTAGACGGTTATTTTTTTCAAAAAAAATGGGCTTAAAGCCTTATAAAATCAAGGTTTGTAGCGTTTTTATCATTAAATTGCCCCTCTCTTATATTTCTTACAACAAAAAATACAATTTATTTTGCTTGGGGAAGCGTCCCCAAACCCCACCTACCGCGCAGATAAATCTGCTTGGTTATCAATTGTTTTTTTAGGAATAAATACAGATTCTGAAAAAATTTAAAAAAAATTTGACGATTTAAAAAAACGCCTTATATTAATTTTCACGCTCAAAAATTAGTTTCGAGATATGCCTGATCCAAGCTGGCATAATTTCCTGTTGTTTCTCCAGTCGGAGATTTTTTCAAAAATGCAAAATATTGCAAGGAATCAAAAAACTATGTTTAACAAACTTTCACACGAAGAACGCTTTGAACTCATCGCTTTAGCACAAAACGGTGACCTCAAAGCGAGAAACAAACTTATCGAGGCGAACATCGGTTTGATTGTGAACATTGCGGGCAGTTCGACTTACAAAAATTGCAAGCTGGATTTTGAAGAACGCAAAAGTGAAGGAATGTTTGGACTTATTAAAGCCATTGAAGGTTTTAATCCAAAACTTGGTTTTCAATTCAGCACTTACGCTGGAACTTGTATCAGAAGAGCGATT
>JAZUEV010000307.1:0-1592 GCA_045640345.1 Treponema sp. | reverse complement strand
CCTTGGTTTCCGTGTTTGTCGAGGTCTTTAAATAAAGTAATCTCTAATAAATAGCATAACCGTCATTCTGGACTGGATTCAGGATGACGGTTGTTTATAACGGTCCTGGTGGTCTTTACGCCGGATTGGAAGGGCGCGGAGCGTTCACCCGAAGGGGGAATGGAGGCTCTTGCCGGAACCCTGGAAAGTCGGTTGGTCAACAGTCTGCGAAGCCTTGTGAAAATGGAGCCCGTCCAAAAAAAAATCCCGGAAAACTGATTGCCTTCCGGGACTGATTTTTTATGCGAAGATTGGGCGAACGTTGATTACTCCGTCGATGGCGGTCAACTGCTTCTGAGCTTCTTCGTCAACCTTTCCGTCAACATCAATCAAACAATAGGCGATGTCGTTGCGGTTCTGGTCAATCATGCCGGAGATGTTCAATTTTGCTGCACCCAAAACTGATGTGAAGGATGCTATCATGTTTGGAACATTTTTATGGGCGATGCACAATCTGGTTCCGTTTGCTGGGATTGGATTGTCTGTAACTGTTTTTGGGAAGTTCACTGAGTTGATGATGTTTCCGTTTTCCAGGAAGTCCTTCAACTGTTTTGCTGCCATGATTGCACAGTTGTCTTCTGCTTCTGGTGTTGATGCTCCCAAGTGTGGCAAACAGATAACCTTGTCGCACTTCATCAGTTCTTCGTCTGCAAAGTCTGTAATGAGTGCTGCGACTTTTCCGGATGCGATTGCTGCCAAAACGTCTGCGTTGTTAACCAATCCACCGCGAGCAAAGTTGATGAGTCTTACACCGTCTTTCATTGATTTGATTGATGATGCGTTGATCATTCCCTTTGTTTCGTCTGTCTGAGGAACATGGACTGTGATGTAGTCTGATTTTGTGTAGACTCCGTCCAAAGTTTCAACTACCTTGACGTTCTGGTCCAAAGAAAGAGCTGCCTTTACTGAGAGGAATGGGTCGTATCCAATTACGTTCATTCCCAATGCGATTGCTGTGTTGGCAACCATTGCTCCGATTGCTCCAAGTCCAATTACACCCAAAGTTTTTCCCTTGAGCTCTGGTCCAACGAAATTTGATTTTCCTTTTTCAGCCAGGGTTGCGATTTCGTCTCCCTTTCCTGCAAGTTCTGTCTGGACCCATTTGTTTGCTGCCACTACTGGACGGCTGGACATCAAAAGTCCAAGGATGACCAATTCCTTTACTGCGTTTGCGTTTGCTCCAGGTGTATTGAAAACGACCACACCTTTCTGTGCAAGTTCTGCGCATGGGATGTTGTTTGTTCCAGCTCCTGCGCGGGCAACTGCTTTTACGTTTGCTGAAAGCTCCATTGAGTGCATGTCTGCTGAGCGAACAAGGATTGCATCAGGGTTGTTGATGTCTGTTGCGATTTCGTAATTGTCACGGTCCAGCTGGTTAAGTCCAACTGCTGCGATTTTGTTTAATGTCTGAATCTTGTATGCCATATTTTTTTCCTTATATTTGTTGTTATCTTCGAGGTTTCGACAAGCTCAACCTCCACATTTTTTGTGTGTAAGGTTTCGACAGGCACAACCTCCACATTTTTTGTGTGTAAGGTTTCGACAGGTGGTTC
>JAZUEV010000306.1:0-5335 GCA_045640345.1 Treponema sp. | reverse complement strand
TCCCGAACACATCATGGCAGGTTCATAAAGAGCACCTTCTTCGTTAGTCCAAACCACCAGCTGAATTGGATGTTTATGTGGAATCTTTTGAGTGACGATTGTTTCAATCATTTCCATTGCGGTAAGCACACCAAGGATTCCATCATAATTTCCACCCTGGCGAACTGAATCACAATGACTTCCGCTCATAATCACATCGGCATTGGGGTCAGTCCCCGGAAGAGTGCAATAAATGTCTCCCAAATCATCGGTCTTAAAATCCAAACCCAATTTTGTCATACGACTTTTGATTTCATTTCTGGCTTGGATTGCCTCAGGTGATAAACTGAATCGAGTGATTCCTCCATTTCCCGTGTCACCAAATTTTGAAAAAGTGGTGATTTTATCTTCCATTCTTTTTATGTCACATTCGTACATTTTAAAATCCCCCATAATTTTTGATTGTCCTTGAGATCCCGAAACAAGTTCGGGATGACAGTTTTTTCCAAATGTCATGCTGAATCCATTTCAGCATCTCTTAATCAACGGTCTATGTCCTGTTGTGTTTGAGATCCTGAGTCAAGTTCAGGATGACAATTTCAGCATCTCAAGATTAACAGTTCGTGAGTTTTGGAAAAAAACTCATAAGCATGCGATCTGAATTTATTAGCCTTCGACTGAGACCCACAGCATCCAACAAAACAATAGTCATTTCGACTGGAGGGAGTGAAACGGACGGAATGGAGAAATCTCAAAAACAATGGTCATTATTGAGATTTCTCCACGTCGCTATCGCTTTGGTCGAAATGACGACTGCTTTGCTATCGCTCTGGTCGAAATGACAACAGATGCAGTCCATCTACTAAATTCTGTCTTTGAATGTGTCGCAAAAATCATCACCGAATTTTATTTTCATCATGTCGATAATTACATCGGCACAATTTTCACGACCGATTCTGGCACTGTTCAAAGTCAAATCATAATTGACAGGATTGGTCCAGTAATTTCCGCCTGAATAAAATCTATAATATTCACCGCGATATTTGTCGGTCTTTGTAATTAAGTCGGCGGCTTCTTTTTCTGACACACCCATTTTTTTCATAATCGATTCAAGACATGCCCAACGAGGCGCTTCGATATAAAAACTTCCCACATTGTCAAACTCTTTTAAAACATGGTCCGCACATTTTCCAATGATTACGCAGCTGACATTCTTTGCAAGCTCCTTGATGATTTCGGACTGGATGCAAAACAGATTTATGTCACACTCAAATTTTTTGCTCTGGGGTGTAACGCTTTTCGGGAATGTAAATTTGTTCAGAGCATTTGTCACAGTGCTGCCACGAAGTTTTTCATCCACACGGATAAACATTTCCTCGCTCAGTCCAGAATACTCCGATGCCATCTCCAGAATCTGTTTTTCATAAACTGGAATTCCCAATCTTTCACCAATCTTTGTAGCAATCTCTTTTCCGCCGGAACCAAATCCTCTGGCAATTGTAATAACATAATTCTTTGACATTTTTTTACCCCTACAAAATCACACTGAAATATACTGGGCAGAAACTTCATCTGTCAGTTCTTCTATTGTGCCTTCTTTTACACTTTGACCTTTTTGGATAATCATAAACCTGTCGCCAATTCTTCTGGCAAAATGCAGATTCTGTTCAACGATAATCAAAGGAATTTCTTTTGCCTTTTGATAACGCTTCAAAATATCAGCAATTCCCATAACAATGTTTGGCTGGATTCCTTCAGTCGGTTCATCAAGAATCAAAATCTTTGGATCACTCATCAGAGCACGACCGATTGCCAACTGCTGCTGCTGACCTCCAGACAAGACTCCACCTTTTCGTCTCAAGTGCATTGTCAAATCAGGAAGATAAGTGAGGATTTCTTCCATCTTTTTTTCAAACTCAACTTTTCTGTGAGCCACGCAACCAAGTTGAAGATTTTCTTTAACCGTCAGCATTGGAATAATTTCTCGTCCCTGTGGAACATAAGCGATTCCTGTCTGACTTCTTTCGTGTGCTTTGAATTTTGTAATATCTTTCCCGTCAAAAGAAATTGAACCAGAATCCAGAGGCAAAAGTCCGATTATGCTTTTCATAAAAGTTGTCTTGCCAACACCGTTTCTTCCCAAAACCAAAAAAGTTTCAGGACCATCAATTTTCAAGGAGATTCCGTTTACAACACGGCTTTTTCCGTAACTAACATTTGCGTCGTGAACTTCCAGCATTTTCTACCCCCATAATTTTTTTTACATGCACTATTTTTTAGTTGATTCTGCCAATTTCTTTTTCATGCTGCCGATAATCTTTTCTTCTGCGGTTGGCTCTTTTGGTTCAAACTCGTCATCAGTTTTCAAATAGACACGAACGACCTCAGGATTATTTGTGATTTCTTCATAAGTTCCTTCCGCCAAAATTTCTCCATGATTCAAAACCGTAACCTTGTTTGCAATCTGTTTTACAAAATCAATGTCGTGCTCGATTACAAGAATGGTTTTTCCTTTCATAATGGTTTTAATCATTTCGCCAGTCTTGTAGGTTTCATCGGCAGTCATTCCGGAAGTCGGTTCGTCAAGCAAAATCACTTTTGGATCCTGGGCCAGAACCATTCCCATTTCCAACCACTGACGCTGACCGTGAGAAAGAGATGCGGAAATCATGTCACGATATTCATAAAGATTTATCTGCTTCAAAATATCTTCAATCTTGCTGATGATTTCTGGAGTCCGCTTGTAAGTGAAAGTTTTTATCAGCGAACTGTAACCACGCAATGCGACTTCAATATTTTCAAAAACAGTCATGTTGGCAAAAATATTTGGTCCCTGAAATTTGCGACCGATTTTATAATGCTCAGCAATTTTATAAGGTTCCATTCCAGTGATTTTACGACCGTTCAAAAAAATCTGTCCCTCGGTTGGTTTGGTTTTTCCAGTAATCATATCCATGATTGTGGTTTTACCGGCACCGTTTGGTCCAATCAAAACTCGCAGTTCACCTTCGTCGATTTTCAGATTCACATTGTTGACCGCACGAAATCCAGAGAAAACCACGGAAATATTTCTAAGTTCGAGATATGCCATTATTTCGCCTCCGATTCAGATTGAGCCATTGCTTTTTGAATTCTTCTATTGTATTGCATTTCCTGAAGTGTACCGATGATTCCTTTTGGCAAGAAATAAACAATCACAATCAACACCAATCCCAAAACAAGCTGCCACATATTTCCAAAACTCTCTGACAATTTTGACTGAAGAAAACTTACCAACAATGCACCAACCATTGCTCCAGTCAGATTTCCACGGCCACCAATTGCAAGCCAAACAAGAACCATTGTTGAAAAACTTACACCCGCTGCTTCGATGGAAATAAATGAAGTCATTGGCAGATAAACCATTCCAGCAAATCCTGCAAAAAATGCTGCAATCGTAAAAATGGCAATCTTGAAAACCGCTGGATTATAACCAAGGAACTGCAATCGGGCTTCGTTGTCTCGCACTGATTTTATGACCGAACCAAATCTGGCGTTAGTCAAAAGTCTGCACAAAAAATAAACCAAAATCAAAGCCGCAAATCCGATGTAATACCAACCAGTGATTCCAATTGGTTTTCCAAAGAAAGTGATTTTTTCCAGACCGGAACCAATTCCGTTGATTCCCGATGAACCACCAGTGTACATCTGTTTTGTTGCAAGCAAAAGTTCAAAGAGGGCAACCAATGCAAGTGTAATCAGATTGTAGAAGACACCCTTGATTTTGCTGTAGAAAATGAACAGTCCCAACACAAAAGCAACCACGGCTGGAACAATCAATCCCATCAAAGTTGCGAAAGGAATATTCAAAAGTGGTTTGTACAAAAATGGAATCTGAGTCAGTCCACCGAATTCCATGAATGCAGGTAAACCATTTTGACAACTCAAGCTGATTCCCAACACATATCCGCCCAATCCAAAAAACAGAGCGAATCCCAAATTCATCAGTCCAGCATATCCCCAAAGAATATCCAAGGCCAATGCAAAAATCATATATGAAATAAATTTTCCAAACACCAACTGGTTGTAAAGGGAAGAAAAAATTGGAATCACGAGGAGCAGGAGGAACACCCCGTAAGCAATCCATTTTTCTATAGTCACTCCCTTTACAGCCGACATGGCTGGTGTTTTCAATTTTAATAATCTTTCTTCACTAGTCATAATTCACCTCATTTCATTTTCAGTTTTGCGAACAAAAAAACACTAGCGCTTTTCTTTTGATGAGAACAATCCGTTTGGTCTGAAGCGGACGATTACAATAATCAAAACAAAAATCAAAAGTTTTGCAACAATCTGGCTGATATAACCTGACATAACTGTGATAGATTCGTTGATTACAAAAGAACT
The DNA here is from genome assembly GCA_045640345.1 of Treponema sp. Lineage (GTDB taxonomy): Bacteria > Spirochaetota > Spirochaetia > Treponematales > Treponemataceae > Treponema_D. Next base: position 970 of record JAZUEV010000306.1, on the reverse strand, counting down.
TGCGAAGGAACCGATAATCGAATTCAGTCCACCAAGAATTACCACAAGGAATCCGTCCACATTGAAACTTGGTCCCATGCCAGGGAAAACACTCTTTATTGGTGCAATCAATGCTCCAGAAAATCCTGCCAAAGCCGCACCGTAAGCAAAAGTAAACATGTTGATTTTGGAAACATTGATTCCCAAACATTCGGTCATATCTCTGTTCTGGTTGATTGCTCTAAGCTGCATTCCAAAAGATGTTTTATAAAACAAAACCAGTGTCAGCACTAAGACAAAAATCGCCATGCCCACCAGCAAAATATTGTAATAAGGAATTGAAACGGCTCCCAGATTCAACTGACCTTTTATTGGAACTTCGATGGTCTGATTCTCTGGTCCAAAAATCATTCGAACCAACTGCTGGATAATATATTCCAACGCAAAAGTAACAAGCAGAGTTTCGGCCACCTTTCCGTAAAGTTTTTTAATCAAAAGACGCTCAATAATAATTCCAACTATGGCTGTAACAAGTGCTGCCAAAATAGTTGCCATCCAAAATGGAACATGCAGAGCATTGATACTGACACAAGCTGTGTATGCACCAATCATAATAAACTCACCGTGAACATTGTTTACAACATCCATCATACCGAAGATAATTACAAGTCCGATGGTTGTCAAAAAAAGAACCGATGAGTTACTGATACCGTTCAATAATTGTTGAATAAAAAGGCTCATCCAAAACTCCATTTAACAAGTAAGGTGATTGAGTCTGCAAACACAAACTCAAAACACCTTTTTATTTAGTGCACCTCTAAAATTGCAATTTTCAGAGATACACTTTAATTTTCAAAAACTTAACTTAAGTTAACCGATTAGTTAGGGATTGGTGCTACAAGTCCGTCGCTGGCAGATACAACTTTGTATGTCAAATCTTCCTGAACCTGTCCAATGTAACTGTTGACCCAGCAGTGATGATTTGATTCGT